>NZ_BAAHAR010000001.1:0-195200 GCF_054777395.1 Nocardiopsis oceani | reverse complement strand
CCCATGCGGAAAGCGGCACACCCCAAGGGCTGGGCAACCAAACCCCCTTTGCCACCAGGCTCCAAGAGAACGGGGTTGAGCCGGGCGACCGCTCTAGGGGACGGCGGGAACGGGAGCGGCCCCGGACACGGGGTTTCCGTGTCCGGGGCCGCATCTCGTGGTCGTGCTCCCGGGGTGCCCGGGGTGTGCGTCAGACCGCGGCTCCGTTTCAGACGGTGGCGCGGCGCTTGCGGGCCAGGTGCAGGGCGCCGGCGCCCGCGGCCATTAGGGCGATCGCCGTGGCGAAGAGCGCGGTGAGGGCGCTGCCGGTCTGGGCCAGCTGCTCACCGCCCGCGTGGTCGCTGTGGTCGGCGGCGGCCGCGCCGTCCTCGACGGCCTCCGCTGCCTCGTCAGCGGCCTCGGTGCCGGCCTCGTCGGCCGCTGCTTCCTCAGAAGCGGTCTCGGCCCCCTCGGAGCCCTCGGCGTGCTCCGCGTGCTCGTGCTCGAGGTCCTCGTACGCGGCGGGGTCGATGGAGAAGCCCTCGTCGTCGGCGGAGGCGGTGGTCGTCGCGGCGCTGTCGCCGCCGAAGCTCACGTCGGAGCAGCTGTAGAAGGCCTCGGGGCTGTCGGTGCGCTGCCAGATCGTGTAGATCAGGTGCTCACCGCTCTTCTCGGGCAGCTCGGCGGTCATGGTGTAGGTGCCGTCCTCGACCTCCGGCTGGTCGTCGATGGCGAACGGCTCTTCCTCGAGGTCGTCCCAAGCCAGCGAGCTGCTCGAGTCCCAGTCGTCGGTGGTGACGTAGTACTCGATGTAGCCCTCGTGGGGCACCGCGGCGGTGTACTCGAAGGTGTAGTCCGAGCCGGAGGGCAGCTCGGTGATGGCGGTGCTCGCCCAGTCGCCGGGGTTGTCCAGTGCGGAGTACTTGTCGCGTCCGGCGCTGCACAGTTCGCCGTCGGGGATGATGTCGCGGTGCTGGCCGTCTGCCTGGGCGATGTTGACCTCGTGCCAGTCGTAGAGCGGCTGCGTGCCGTTCTCCTCGACCAGCTGGACACACATCTCCGACTGGGGGCTCTCGGGGCCCTCCTCGTAGCAGGCCGCGATGCGGCTGATCGGGTCGCCGAGGGTGCCGTGGGCGCTTGCCGGGGACACGGCGAGACCGGCGAGGCCGATCGGCGCGACCGCCAGGACGGCGGTCGAGCGCATGAGTCGTCCGAACCTCATCAGGGGGTGCTCCTCAAGTCGTGGACTAGCGGGGGAACCGTGCGGATCGCGAGACCGCGCGGTTGTCCGGGCTGGAGGGACGACCTTTCGGGCAGCCCGGTGGCATGGGGCCCGCCGGGGGTTCCAGCCCGCCCGAAAGGTATGGGTGGCGACTATACAGACATACATCAGAAAGGGAAGCTTTTCCGGAATAAAAAGCTTTGACCTGCATGGTTGACGGATCCACCGATCAACAGTAATGTTTGTTTTCGGTTGAGTGCGGCGCCGTGTACTAAAATGGCCACGGTTGTCATGAAAGATGCTCTGGGTGTCCCGAGAGCGTAGTGTATTTCCTGTGTCGTGTGCCCATTCCCGGCCTTCTTCGGCAATGGTTCGTATCTGACCAAAGAATGGGTCCGTGAGTCCGGCAGGGCGCCCGCGGGCCGTGGCAGCCGTGCGTCCGGAACCGTCCGCGGAACAGTGCCCGGTGCCGCGAAAAACCGCTGGAAAACGTCCGACCGGCTGCCTACCTTGGTCCCATGACCACACGAGAGCCCCGACGGGCCGTGCCTGGGAGCGCTGCCATGACCTCCCGGAACCCCTCCTCAGAACCGGCGCTGCACCTGCGCGGTGTCGTCAAGCGCTTCGGCTCACTCACCGCGGTCGACGGCCTCGACCTCGAAGTCCCGCAAGGGGTCGTCCTCGGCCTCCTCGGCCCCAACGGCGCCGGAAAGTCGACCATGATGCGGATGCTCACCGCGCAGTCCATCGCGGACGAGGGCAGCATCAGCATCCTCGGCCACGAGATCCCCGCCGAGTCCAAGTGGGCCCGCGCCCGCATGGGTGTCGTTCCCCAGCACGACAACCTGGACGAGGAACTCACGGTCGAGCAGAACCTGCGGATGTTCTCCTTCCTCTACCGGGTCCCCCGCAGGCAGCGCCGGGAAGCCATCGCCCGCACCATGCGCCTCGCCCAGCTCAGCGACCGCGGGGAAACCCCCGTCGACGACCTCTCCGGCGGGATGCGCCGTCGGCTGCTCATCGTCCGGGCCCTCCTGCACCGGCCGGAGCTGGTCCTCATGGACGAGCCCACCGTCGGCCTGGACCCGCAGGTGCGCCAGGAACTGTGGGGCGTCATCTCGGCCCTGCGCGACGAGGGGGCCACCGTCCTCATGTCCACGCACTACATCGAGGAGGCCGAACGCCTTTCCGACGAGGTCGCCCTCATGGCGAAGGGCCGCGTCATCGAGCGCGGGGCCCCCGCCGACCTCGTCGCCAAGTACGCGGGGGCCACCGTCGAGGAGTACACACCCGAGGGCGAGGACGGCCTGGCCGCCCTCGAGAGCCTGGTGCAGGGCCACGGGTTCAGTACCCGCCGGACCGGAACCAGCCTGTCCGTACTCCGCGCGGAGGAACTTCCGGAGTCGGTCCGCGACCGCTTGACCCGACCCGAATCCCGGGCCAGCAACCTCGAGGACGTATTCGTCACCCTGACCGGGGAGGCCGTGGAATGAGCCTGACACAGCAGCGCGCCGACGCCCGGCCGGAACGGCACGCCAGGCCCGGCCGCTTCGAAGCTGACGCCGTCGTGGGGGTGGTCGCCCGCGAGTGGATCCTGTACGGGCAGTCCTGGCGGGCCACCACCTTCGCGGCGGTCGTCGAGCCGACCCTCTACCTGCTCTGCTTCGGCTTCGGCATGGGCGCCCTCATCGGCACCCTCGCCGGGTTCAGCTACATCGACTTCCTGGGGACCGGCATCGTCGCGGTGTCGGTCATGTTCCAGTCGATGATGCCCGCCGTCATCAACACCTTCATCAAGCGCCGGTTCCTGCACACCTACGAGGGCATCCTCGCCGCCCCCGTCGACGTGCGCGAACTCGTCACCGGGGAGGCGCTGTGGCTGGCCCTGCGTTCCGGGGTCTACGGCTGCGTGCCGCTGCTGGTGGCGATCGGCTTCGGGCTCGAACCCGGACCCGGGATGCTGTTCGTGCCGTTCATCGCCTTCCTCGCCGGGTTCGCCTTCGCGCTCTTCGGTATCTGGATCTCGGCGCTGATCCGCTCGGTGCGCGCCATGGACTACGTGTTCAGCGGCCTGTTCACTCCGCTGTTCCTCCTGGCGGGAACGTTCTTCCCGCTCACCGAGTTGCCGGACTGGGTCCAGACCGCCGCCATGGTCAACCCGCTCTACCACGCGGTCGAGCTGATCCGGGGATCGGTCTTCGGCACAATGGCGGCCGGGACGGCGCTTATGCACGTCGCCGTGCTGCTCTCCTTCGTGGTGCTGATGTGGAACCTGGCCGCCTTCCAGATGCGGCGCAGGGTCGTGAACTGACCGGGCTGTGGAGCATCCGGGCCGATCTTGGGCAGCCAGGACGGCCAGGGCGGCCAGGGCGGTCAAGGGGTGGAACAGTGATGGCGTGGGAGGGCTGCCCTCCCACGCCATCGGCGTTGTCTGCCCGGAACCCCGGGCCGTGAACCGGACGGTCAGGCCCCGCTGGGGGCCCACCGCAGCTCGAAGGTGGCGCGCTCGCCGCCGTCCGTCACGCTCATGCCCACGCCGACCGCGCCCCACTGGTCGGGCACGTTCACGTCACCCGTGTCCAGGATCTGGCGCAGGTCGAAGAAACCGGCCATCACCGCGTCGTCCAAGTCCTGCATGGTCTGCTGGAAGACGGCGTCCTCGCCCAGGCCCCCCGTGGGGTTTCCGCCGTGCGAGACGACCACGGTGTCGCTGTCGCTGGTCACGCTGGGCGGGTCCGTGGTGGAGTACGGACCCACGACGATGTCCTCGACGAAACCGTTCAGCGCGCTCTCGTCGCCGCCGACCGCCCGGTACTCGAAGGCCGGGTCGCCGCCGGAGCCGTAGGAGTTGCCGAGGGGGTCCCCACCCGGGTCGACCTCGGACAGTCCGAAGGCCGTGGAGGTGCCGAGCAGCGAGGTGAACCCCTCGGGCAGCGGGGCGCCGATGGAGTTCAGGTCCGTCTCCATGTCCCGGCGGACGTCCTCGGTCAGGAAGGGGAGGTCGTCCTCCTCCCAGGCGGTGCTCAGTGCCTCGTCGAGGCCGCTTCCGCCGAAGGCCATCACGGTGCCGGAGGGGAGCTCCGCCATGGCCCCCACACTCGCGCCCTGGGCGTCGGCGAGCCAGGACAGGTCCTCGTCCTCGACCTCGAAGCCGAACACGTCCGCGCGGGCCTCGAGGTAGTCGCCGTCGACCCGGACGGAGGCGGTCATCCGGCCCTCGACCAGGTCGGCGTCGCTGCCGAGACCGCCGGTGAACTCGTTGCCGACTTCGGTCATGCCGCTCAGGGAGCCCAGGTCGGCCCAGGCCAGGGCGATGCTGCCGCTGGGGACGTCGCCGGCGTCCGAGGAGTAGGTGCTGTCGTCCCCCAGGGTGCCGTGGGACGCCATCTGGTCGTTGTAGTCACTGAGCTCGACCTCGGAGTCGGTGAAGACCACGAAGTCGTCGACCATCTCGTGGTGGACGTCGTGGCTCTCCCGGAGTCCGGCGAACTGGGTGTCGGCGGCACTGGCGTCCTCGACGGCCAGCGCCATCGCGTAACCCATGCCGTCGCGGTCGGCGGCCTCGGAGTTGTCCGTGTGCCAGGCGCCCAGGCCGACCTTCGGCCCGATCCAGGCCTCCACCTCGGACTGGCTGAGGTCGTAGGCGTCCGCGAACACCTCGGCGAACAGCGCGGTGGGGTCGTCCCCCGACTCACTCGTCTCCTCGGTGACCTCGTCCGGGAGCTGGTCGACGAAGTTCAGCAGGTCGATGGCCTGTGAGCCGTCGATGTCCAGGTCGACCTTGCCGAAGGCCACGGAGTTGCCGGGCAGGACCGACTCGGGCTGTGTGCCGTCGAAGCTGACCAGTGAGGCCGTCGCCCAGACGGTGCCCGCCATGACGGTGACGGCCACACCGGCGGCCGCGGGGATCAGCCACTTACGGCCACCGCCGCCACCGGGGGGCGGCATGGGGCCGCCGGAGTACTGGCCGCCGTGGGGCGGACCGCCGTAGGGCGGCTGGCCGGGGCCGCCGGGGCCGCCGGGACCTCCGGGGCCGGGACCCATGGGTGCGCCGGGCCCGCCCTGGTACGGCTGTCCGGGCCCCTGCGGGGGCGCGAAACCCGGCTGCCCGGGAGTCTGCTGCGGAGGGAACCCCTGACCAGGCTGCCC
The DNA here is from genome assembly GCF_054777395.1 of Nocardiopsis oceani. Taxonomy (NCBI): domain Bacteria; kingdom Bacillati; phylum Actinomycetota; class Actinomycetes; order Streptosporangiales; family Nocardiopsidaceae; genus Nocardiopsis; species Nocardiopsis oceani. The sequence goes on along the minus strand of NZ_BAAHAR010000001.1, from coordinate 189,850 downwards.
CGGCTGCTGTGGCGGTTGCCACTGTGGCTGCTGAGGGTGGTCTGGATAGGACATCGAATCCTCCGGCAAGGGTGTTTCCAAGGGCGGGCGGCCACGCGGCCGATGACAGGTCAGATGCCCGCACGCGTCGAGTTGTTCGCGCTCCGGCGGTGGGTTCGCGCGTGGACGGGCCAGTCACGAGAGCGCCCCGGCGCCCGCCGTCACGGCGGACACCGGGGCTCCCACGTGCAGAAGAGGGCTACTCCGGCGGGGAGGTGAGGTCGACGCCGCTGTAGGCCGACAGCTTGCTGAGGCGGTGCTCGCTCTCGATCTGGCGCACGGTGCCGCTGCGGCCGCGCATGACCAGCGAGTCTGTGGTCACACCGGTGGACTCGTAGCGGACACCGTCGAGCAGCTCGCCCTCGGTAATGCCGGTCGCGGCGAAGAACACGTCGTCGGAGGAGACGAGGTCGTTCGTGTACAGCACGCGGTCCAGGTCGTGTCCGGCCTCGATCGCCTGCTGGCGCTCCTCGTCGTCCTTGGGCCACAGGCGGCCCTGGATGACGCCGCCCAGGCACTTCATCGCGCAGGCGGTGATGATGCCCTCGGGGGTGCCGCCGATGCCCAGCATCAGGTCCACACCGGTCCCGGAGCGGGCCGACATGATGGCGCCCGCGACGTCGCCGTCGCTGATGAACTTGATCCGGGCGCCCGCGTCGCGCACGTCCTGCACGAGCTGCTTGTGCCGCGGACGGTCCAGGATCACGACCGTGACGTCCTGCGGGGACTTGCCCTTGGCCCGGGCCACGGCGCGGACGTTGTCCGCGACGGGAGCGGCGATGTCCACCACGTCGGCGGACTCGGGTCCGGTGGCGAGCTTCTCCATGTAGAACACCGCGGACGGGTCGAACATGGTGTTGCGCGGGCTCATCGCGATCACGGCGACCGCGTTGGGCATCCCCATGGCGGTGAGGGTGGTGCCGTCGATCGGGTCGACCGCGACGTCCCACTCGTGGCCGCCGCCGTCACCGACCCGCTCGCCGTTGTAGAGCATCGGGGCGTTGTCCTTCTCGCCCTCCCCGATCACGACGATGCCGTTCATCGACACCGTGCTGATCATGTGGCGCATCCCGCGCACCGCGGCGCCGTCGGCACCGAGCTTGTCGCCCTTGCCGACCCAGCGGGCCGCGGCGAGCGCGGCGGTCTCGGTGACGCGGACCAGCTCCAGCGCGAGGTTACGGTCAGGCGCCGAGTACTGCGCGGACGGACTACTGGACTGCGACATGGACGTGACACCTTCCGTCGGGAATCAGGGTGGGATGCACGTCTTAGGGTAGTCACCGCAAGTGAACCTTGGCTGTCACGGGTGGGAGGAGTCGCCCCGGAAGCAGGAAAACCTTCGCGGGTGCGGGGGCTGCCGGTGAGGGGTCCGGGGAGACCGGTGGCAGGGTTCGTGGGCGCGAAGGTCTACGCTGGCGGGGACCCGGACAGGAGTGAGGGCGTGACAGTGGACAAGACGGACAAGCCCGCGCGGGTCTCGCCGCGCGGAGCGGCCACCCGCAGTTCCCTGCTGAAGGCGGCGGCCCAGGTGTTCCGCACCATGGGTTTCGCGAAGGCCGGTGTGAGCGAGGTCGTCGCGGTCGCCGGCGCCAGTGTGGGCAGCCTGTACCACCACTTCACCGGCAAGGCGGACCTGTACGTCGCCCTGTACGAGGAGTTCCAGCAGCGCCAGCAGGAGCGCACCCACCAGGCGGTGCGTGACGCGCGGGCCGAAGGTGAGAGTGATCCCACCCGGCTGATGAACATCGCGGCCCACGCCTACCTGCTCGGCTCCATCGAGGAGCGGGAGACCGCGCGGCTGTTCTTCAGCGGCGACGGTCCGCCCGGCTTCGACTACCGGCTGCGCTCCCGGCTCACCCAGTGGACCGACCGCAACGTGGCCCTGTTCCGCAAGGCGGACGAGCCCGTGGACGAGGCGCTTCTGATCGTGGTGAGCGGTTCCATGCTCTTGGCCGTGGCCGAGGTCGTCCGCCGGGACGACGCCGACGCCCACCGGCTCGCCGATGACATCACCGGCCTGCTGACCGAGCTGGAGCGCCGCAGACGTCCCCAGGACTGAGTTCCCCGGCGCCCGGGGCGTGAGTTCCCGCGGCGGCCGAGGTTCTGGTCACGGCCGTTAAACGCACCCCAGGTCGAGGCGGGCGCGACCCTGGGGCAAGCTGGTGTTTGTCATGAGTTCATACAGCCGGGCCAACGCCACTTTCAAGAACTACGCCATCTCTCTCGGGATCGTCGTCGGCATCCTTCTGTTGATGGCGTTCGTGGTCTCCACACGTTCGGACGAAAACATCCCCTCCGTGGAGTACCGCCCGGACGTCGAGGTGCTCAGGGACGCCGCCGACTATCCGGTGGTCGCGCCCGAGGGCCTTCCCGAGGGGTGGGTCCCGACCAGTTCCACCCTGGACGTCACCGGGCCGACGGAGTGGAGCCTCGGGTTCGCCACGCCGGAGGACAGCCACGCCATGCTGACCCAGAGCGACGGGGAGCCCGAGGGCGTGGTGGCCGACCGGGCCCAGGACGCCGATCCCGTGGGCATGGTCTTGGTCGCCGGCGAGGAGTGGGAGCACCTGGAGGGCGAGGACTGGAGCCTGATCGTGCTGCGCGAGGAGGACCGGACCCTGGTCATCTCCGGAAGCACCACGCTCGACGAGTTCGCCGTTCTGGCCGAGCACCTGGAGACCCTCCCGGTCCAGGACACCGAGGACGCTGACGAGGAAGCCGCACCGGAGGCCGACGAGGAGGCCGACGACTCCTGAGGTCCCGCCCAGCGCACCGGACCCCGTTGACGGGTCCCGGGCCCGACGGGCCCGAGCGGACCCCGCACACGCAAGTGCCCCGACCGGAATCCGGTCGGGGCACTCTGCGTCGTGTGACCCGGTTGGCCGCTGGCGGCCGGATGGCCGACTACTCCGCGCGCAGGTCGCGGCGCAGCTCCTTGGGCAGCGAGAAGGTGAGCGTCTCGTCGGCGGTCGTCACCGGGCTGACCGACCCGAAGCCGTAACCGGCCAGCTTGTCGAGCAGTTCGCGGACCAGGATGTCGGGCACGGAGGCGCCGCTGGTCACACCAACGGTGGTGACGCCCTCGAGCCAGGCCTCGTCCATGAGGGTGGCGTTGTCGATCAGGTACGAGGCGTCGGCGCCGGCGTCCAGGGCGACCTCGACCAGGCGGACGGAGTTCGACGAGTTGTCGGAACCGACCACGATCACGAGCTCGCACTCGGGGGCCATCGCCTTGACGGCGTCCTGGCGGTTGGAGGTGGCGTAGCAGATGTCGTCGCTGGGCGGCGCGAGCAGGTTCGGGAACTTCTGCTTGAGGGCGTCGACGGTCTGGTTGGTCTCGTCCACCGACAGGGTGGTCTGGGACAGCCAGGAGACGTTGTCGGGGTCGCGGACCTCGACCTTGTCGACCTCTTCCGGGCTCTCCACGATCTGGATGTGCTCGGGGGCGTGGCCGCTGGTGCCGTCGACCTCCTCGTGGCCGATGTGGCCGATGAGGACGATGTCGCGGTCCTCCTTGGCGAAGCGCTGGGCTTCCTTGTGCACCTTGGTGACCAGGGGGCAGGTGGCGTCGATGGTCTTGAGTTCGCGCTCCGCGGCCTGCTTGTGGACGGCGGGGGAGACACCGTGAGCGGAGAAGACGACGATGGCGCCCTCGGGCACCTCCTCGGTCTCCTCGACGAAGATCGCACCGCGCTCTTCGAGGGTGCGCACGACGTGCGTGTTGTGCACGATCTGCTTGCGCACGTAGATCGGCGCGCCGTACTGCTCCAGGGCCTTCTCGACGGTGATGACCGCTCGGTCGACACCGGCGCAGTAGCCCCGAGGATTGGCGAGTAGCACACGGCGTTGGTTCGTGGCAGTCGTCGTCGCAGTCATGTAATACATCCTAGGTGCCATGGCGGGCTGTGGATCCGAGTGTGGGATAGTGCACCGAACTGGGCATACCTATCAGTGCGGCCACGAGCAGGTGACGCCCGGGCAACGGAACGTATCCGGTTGGGCTTCGAAGTGGCGAAATCGTTCACTTCTCTCCTGCTCATGCTGTTCCTCCCTCCTCTATCCTGGTTCACCATCGCATCTGTTATGAGGCGGTTCGCCCTCAACTCGGCCTTGCCTGGTTTGCTGGACGCGCGCCGCCGGCCCAACGCCGAGAGCATCAGGAGCCCCCGTCCTATGTCGAACCCGACCATCGCGACGAAGCTGACCTCCCTCATCAAGGGCATCTTCGGGCGCAAGGACCAGGTCGCCACGACCACGCAGGACAAGAAGGACGAGACCCCCGCGACGGAGACCCCCGCCAAGGAGACCGCCGCCAAGGAGACCGCCGGGTCTGCGGGGACCACCGAGGCCCCGGCGGAGTCCCCCGAGGCCCCCACCGAGGCTCCCGAGACGGAAGAGAAGGAAGAGCCCGCGGCCGAGGCGAAGGCCGAGGACAAGCCCGCGGAGAAGAAGGCCGGGGCGAAGGGCAAGCCCGCCGCCAACGGCAAGCCCGCGGCCGACAAGCCCGAGGCCCCCGCCACGGAGGCCGCCGAGGCCGCCGAACTGGTCGAGGAGCCCAAGGGCGAGCCCACCGAACCCGCCACCGCCGACGTCCCCGAGGACGGCTCGGCCCTGGCCGAGGAGCTCGAGGCCGCCGAGGCGCACACGAAGGTCGCCAGCGACGACGTCCTGGAGCGGGTCCGCAAGGACGTGTCCCCCTCGGCTGAGGACCTGGCGGTGCCCACCTACGACGAGCTCACCCTGCCGTCCATCCGGGCCCGCCTGCGCAAGCTCACCATCGATCAGGTCCGTGACCTGCGTTCCTACGAGGTCGCGCACGAGGGACGGCCCGAGTTCATCAAGATGTACGACAACCGCATCGCCAAGCTCGAGTCCGGGGCCTGAACCGGCCCCTCCCTTGACCCCGGCCCCGGAACAAGGCCCAGCCCGGTTCCGGGGCCGCACCTTGTCTCGGGGGACCCGCTGTCCAGGAGCCCGCGGTTCAGGAAAACCGTGCCCCACCCCGCCCCGCCCCTCTCCTGCCCGGAACTGTCGGCACCCTGGCCTAGGCTCTGGAGCCATGGGAATGGAGAGCTCCGCGGAGGCACCGCAACCGGTCAGGGTCGTGCTCCAGGCGGTCGGCGGCTGGATCGACCGGCTGGGCGCCATCTGGGTCGAGGGGCAGATCGCCGAGCTGAACTCGCGCGGCCGAATGTCCTACATGACGCTGCGCGACCCGGTCGCCAACGCCTCGATCCGGGTGATCTGCGAGACCTCGGTGCTGCGCAGGCAGGAGCCGGCGCCGGTGCCGGGCGACCGCGTGGTCATCCACGCCAAACCAGACTTCTACCAGCTCAAGGGCACTTTCTCGCTGCGCGCGCGGGAGATCCGGCACGTCGGTATCGGCGAACTGCTGGCCCGTTTGGAGCAGCTGCGGCGCACCCTGACCGCAGAGGGCGTGTTCGACCAGGCCCGCAAGCGGCCGCTGCCGTTCCTGCCCAACACCGTCGGCCTGGTCTGCGGCCGCGACTCCGCCGCCGAGCGCGACGTGCTGGAGAACGGCCGCCGCCGCTGGCCCGCGGTGCGCTTCGAAGTGCGCCCGGTGGCGGTCCAGGGCGACCGCGCCACCCGTGAGGTGATGGAGGCGCTGCGTGAGCTGGACACCCACCCCGAGGTCGACGTCATCGTGGTCGCCCGGGGCGGCGGTTCGATGGAGGACCTGCTGCCCTTCTCCGACGAGGCGCTCGTCCGCGCGGTCGCCGCGGCGGCCACCCCGGTGGTCAGTGCGATCGGCCACGAGCAGGACACGCCCCTGCTCGACTACGTGGCGGACGTGCGCGCCTCCACCCCGACTGACGCGGCCAAGCGGACCGTGCCGGACGTCGGGGAGCAGTTGGAGATCATCCGGCAGCTGCGCGACCGCGGCCGCCGGGTCATCAAGGGCGGTGTGGACCGCGAACTGAGCTGGTTGGCGAGTGTGCGCTCCCGTCCGGTCCTGGCCGATCCGGTCAGGGAGATGGAGCGGCTCACCGAACAGGTTCTGGAGCTGCGCGACCGGGCGCGGCGGAGCCTGGCCATCTCGCTGGACCGGGCCCGCGACGGGCTCGGCCACACCGAGGCCCGGTTGCACGCCCTTTCCCCGGCCACCACGCTGGCCCGCGGATACGCGATCGTGCAGCGCGAGGACGGTTCCGTGGTCCGATCAGCGACCGAGCCCGCGGTGGGGGAGACCCTGCGGCTCCGGTTCGCGGAGGACGGCCTGAGTGCCACGGTCGACTCTGTTGACCCCGACCCGGCGGGCGGCGGTGAGGGGGACGCCGCCGCGACCGGGCCTGCGGCGGCGAAGACGAAGTCCGGCACCGCGAAGGCCAAGGGCACCGGCACGGCGAAGGCCAAGGCCACCGGTACTGCGAAGACCAAGGCCACCGGCACGGCGAAGACCAAGGCCACCGGCACGGCGAAGGCCAAGGGAGCCGGGGCCGGTGCGGCGAAGGCGAAGCCCGCGGCCGCGAAGACGAAGCCAGCCGCCGAGAGCGGGAACGAAGACACCACCGAGGGGGAGTAGGGCATGCCCGAGACGAGCACGGACCAGGGCGCGAACGGCGGCGCGGGCGACAGCGGGTCCCCGGAGCTGAGCTACGAGGAGAGCCGGGACGAGCTGAACAACGTCGTCCGCAAGCTGGAGTCGGGCGGCCTCACCCTCCAGGAGTCCCTGAAGCTGTGGGAGCGGGGCGAGGAGCTGGCCCGGACCTGTGAGCAGTGGCTGGAGGGCGCTCGCGCCAAGCTGGCCGCCGCAATGGACGAGCGCAGGGGCGACGAGCCCGGGGACGGGGACACCCCCTTCTGACGCGGGCGTGCCCGACCGGGTACTCCCGGCTCGGGCGGCCTGCCCCGGGCGTGCCCTATTTGCGGCCGTTGAGCTCGTCGCCGAGGGTGCGCAGGTTGCCGGGCAGGCCGCGGAAGACCGCGATGACCAGGACCAGGGCGGTACCGAGGAACAGCCACGGCGCCACCTCGGCCAGGCGGGAGGCCAGGCCCAGGATGAGGACGCGGGCGAAACCCTCGTTGCCCAGGGCCAGCAGGGCCTCGGCGGCCACCACGGCGACGAAGTAGGCGATCGGCGGGCTCACGGACAGCGACAGGAGGTCGGTGGGGCGTACCAGCGCGGCGGTGACCAGGCAGGCGAGGGTGAAGGCAGCGCCCGGGGCCGCCGGTGCGGAGGCCAGGTGGGCGATCATGGTTCCGGCGAAGCTGCAGACGACGATCAGCAGGACACCACCGCGGCCGGTCAGCCGCGGCGGGCGCCGTGGGGTGTCCGCAGCGGCGTTTCCGCGCGGCCTGGCCGCGTTCGATACGTCCCGGCCGCGACCGTTGGACCGCACGAAGTACGGGGCCTGTCCGGGCTCCGGACCGTCCGACTTGCGCGGGGGCATGGTCGTGCGCCTCCCAAGTTTGTTACTCACAGTGTTTAGTGTGTCACTTCTTGTGAAACTTCCAGGGTCTTTCCTGGGATCGTGTCGCCATTTCGGCCACTTGCCCCTTCCGGGGTGAACGTGCCTTCCACCCTTTGGACGCCGAGATCTCCCCACCTGGTTCTGGTCGTTTCCGGGCGCTTGCCCGCTTCGTCACTCTCCGTGCTCGCGTCCGGCGGTCGGGTTTTGGGTCCAACCGTTGTGACCGTTACCCCCGTGCCGAATGTCCTCGACATCGGCCGAACCCGGCGCGTCCATGCCGGGCATGTCGGACTCCTGGCTCGTGAGCCCCGGTTCCGCGAGCTCCGGTGCCGCCACCGTACGCGGCCGCTCCTCCACGCCCGAGAGCCGGTCCAGGTCTCCGTCCACCAGGCCCAGCTCCTCGAACCGGCGCGCGGTCACCAGGACCCGGCTCTCCAGCGAACCCACCGTCTGGTTGTAGGCGCTCACCGTCCGGGTCAGTGACCGGCCCAGGCCCTCCACGTGCCCGCCCAGCGTCGACAGACGCGCGTGCAGCTGCTTGCCGAGGTCGAACACCTCGCGCGCGTTCTCGCTCAGCGCCTCCTGCTGCCACGCGTACTGGGCCGTGCGCAGGAGGGAGATCAGTGTCGTCGGCGTGGCGATGTGCACCCGTCGGCCCATCGCGTACTCGAGCAGGCCGGGGTCGTACTCCAGCGCCGGGGCCAGGAAGGCCTCGCCCGGGATGAACAGCACCACGAACTCGGGCGCCGGCGTGAACGCCGTCCAGTACGACTTCGACGACAGCTGGTCCACGTGGGTGCGCACGTGCTTGGCGTGTGCGCGCAACCGCTCCTCGGCCGCCGGCCCTTCGCCGGTCTCCACCGCGTCCAGGTACGCGGCCAGCGGCACCTTGGAGTCCACGACGATGTTCTTGCCGCCCGCCAGCCGCACCACCATGTCGGGCCGCTGCGAGCCGGACACCGCCTGCTCCTCGAAGTCGCAGCGGGCGCCCATCCCGGCCAGTTCGGCCACCCGGCGCAGTTGCAGTTCACCCCACCGGCCGCGCGCCTCGGGCCTGCGCAGGGCCGTCACCAGTGACTGCGTCTGGTCCCGCAGCCGGTCCGAACCCTCGCGCACGAACTCGACCTGCTTGGCCAGCTCCGCGTGCGCGGCGGCCCGCCCTGCGTCGACCTCCCTCAGCTGGGACTCCACCCGGTTGAGGGTCGCGGTCAGCGGCTCGACCATCCGCTCCACCGCGCGCCGCCGCTCGTCCAGGTCTCCCCCGGCCTCGGCGCTGACCGCGCGCAGCCTCCCCTCGGCGAGTTCGAGGAAGCGCTGGTTGGTCTGGTCCAGGGCTTGCGCGGACAGGGCCCGGAACCGGTCGGCGAGCTGTTCCTCCACGTAGGCGGCGTGCTCCTGCGCGGCCCGGGCGTCGGCGCGCGCCTCTGCGTCGCGGCCGCGGGCGAGCAGCCAGCCCACCGCGGCGCCGATGGCCAAGCCGATGAGGAGTACGAGTACGAGTGCGAGGGCGTCCATGGCGCCATGCTCTCAAGCCCCGGGGGCCTCGTGCCGCCCAACGCGCAGGATTTCGGGCAACGGGGACACGGGGACAGCCCCTAGGTGGCCGGTTTCCGAGCGGCCCCGGGGGTCGTCGGCGGACCGGTCTGGTTATTCGTTTAACCTTGGGGAAGCACCGTCCCGAATACTCGGTAGGCACATCCGAGCCGCGTGGTACGCGGCCGACCTGGGGGAGTGACATGACCGCACCGACCGACGCCGCCGCCCGCGCCCGCCGTGTGGAGGAGGCCCTTGCAGCCCTGGACCTGGAGGGCCGGGTCCGCCTGCTCGCCGGCGAGTCCATGTGGGCGATCCCCGCGAACCCCGCCATCGGGCTGGGCCGCCTCGTGATGTCCGACGGGCCCGTCGGTGTCCGAGGTGAGCAGTGGACCCCCAACGACCCGTCGGTCCAGCTCCCCAGCCCCACCGCCATCGCGGCCACCTGGGACCGCGGGCTCGTCCGGGAGGCCGGGCGCCTGCTCGCCCAGGAGGCCCACCGCAAGGGCGTCCACGTCCTGCTCGCCCCGGCCGTGAACATGCACCGGTCGCCGCTGGGCGGCCGCCACTTCGAGACCTACTCGGAGGACCCCTACCTCACCGGTGAGATCGGGGCCGCCTACGTGGCCGGGGTCCAGTCCGGCGGTGTCGCCACCACCGTCAAGCACTTCGTCGCCAACGACTCCGAGACCGACCGCTTCACCGTGGACGTGCGCGCGGACGAGCGCACCCTCCGCGAGATCTACCTCGCGCCCTTCGAGCGCATCGTCGCCAAGGCCGATCCCTGGGGCGTCATGGCCTCCTACAACCGGGTCAACGGCGTCTCGATGACCGAGAACGCCGACATCAACTCCGTACTGCGCGACGAGTGGGGCTTCGACGGCTTCATCGTCTCCGACTGGACCGGGGCCCGCGACACCGTCCGGGACGCCCTCGCCGGACTCGACGTCGCCATGCCCGGCCCCAACACCGTCTACGGAGAGCACCTCGTCGACGCCGTCCGCGACGGGCGCGTCCCCGAGGAGGCCGTGAACGCACTCGCCCGCCGCGTCCTGCACCTGGCCGCCCGAGTGGGGCTGCTGGAGGGAGCCGAGCCCGTGGTGGCCCCCGCCGACCGGCCCTCCGAGCTGGACGGGCGCGCCATCGCCCGGGAGGTCGCCACCCGCTCCTTCGTGCTCCTGCGCAACGAGAACGCCGCGCTGCCCGTCGAGCCCGCAGGCACCGACCGCGTGGCGCTGATCGGCCTGGCCGCCTCCGAGGCCCGCACCAGCGGCGGCGGCAGCGCCAGCGTCTTCGCCGAACGGACCGTCACCCCGTTGGCGGGCCTGCGTGCGGCCCTGCCCGAAGGCACCGAGCTCACCTACGCGGTGGGTGCCGACCCCCGCGCCAGCATGCCCGCGGTCGCCGCCCGGCTCACCGCCACCTTCCTCGCCGCCGACGGCCGGGTCCTGGCCACCGAGCCGCTGCCGGACGGCACCGCCCGCTGGATCGGCGAACTCCCGGACGGGGTCACCAACGCCGAACTCGACCGCATCGTCCTGGAGGGCACCTTCACGCCCGACCCCGGCGGCGAGCACCTCTTCGGGGTCTCGGGGGCCGGGAGCTACCGCCTCACGGTCGGAGAGCGCCTGGTCTTCGACGGCGACCTGGTGTTCGAGGGCGACGACCCGGCGGCGGCGATGTTCGACCCGCCCGCCACCTCCCTGCCCGTGGACCTCACCGAGGGTGAACCGGTCCGGCTGCACGTGGAGAAGCGCCACCAGGACCTGGGCATGGGCGACTTCGCGTTCATCGGGTTCACCCTGGTCCACCGGGCACCCATGGCCGACGCGGACACCCTCATCGAGGAGGCGGTCGAGGCCGCCCGCGGCGCCGACGCGGCGGTCGTCGTCGTGGCCACCACGGCCGACGTCGAATCCGAGGGATTCGACCGTTCCGAGCTCGCCCTCCCCGGCCGCCAGGACGAGCTGGTCGCCCGCGTCGCCGCCGTCAACGAGCGGACCGTGGTCGTGGTCAACGCGGGTGCCCCGGTGGAGATGCCCTGGCGCGAGGACGTCTCGGGCATCCTCCTCACCTGGTTCGGCGGACAGGAACTGGGCGGGGCCCTGGCCGACGTCCTGCTCGGCCGCCGCGACCCCTCCGGACGCCTGCCCACCACCTGGCCGGCCGAGGAGAAGGACGTGCCGGTGCTCGGCGTCGTCCCGACCGACGGGGCCCTGGACTACTCCGAGGGCGTGTTCGTCGGCTACCGCGCCTGGGAGCGCGCCGGAACCGAACCGGCCTTCTGCTTCGGCCACGGGCTGTCCTACACCGAATGGCGCTACGACGGCGTCGAGGTGGAGCTGGCCGCCCCGGGGCAGCGTGCCGAGGACGGGGAGGAGCTCCTGGCCACCGTCCGGGTGCGGGTGACCAACACGGGGGAGCGCGCGGGGAACGAGGTCGTGCAGGTGTACCTCGTCCCGAACGAGCCCGGCGACCGCCCGGCCAGTGCCCTGGCGGGCTTCGCCGCGGTGAGCGCCGCCGCTGGGGAGTCCGTGGAGGCGGTCGTGGCCCTGCCGCGCGACGCCATCCGCACCTGGGCACCCGACGCCGATGAGTGGGAGTACGTCCCCGGCGGCTACGAAGTGCGCGTGGGCCGTTCCCATGGGGACGTCCGCCTGACCGCCCCGGTCGAGGTGCGGTAGCCGGGGCCGGGTGATCGGGCGCGGCGGCCCTTCAGACCCGGCCCTCAGGTCTGGCGCTGGACCATGGTCGGGGTCCAGGGGGAGAAGTCGGCCCGGGGGCCGCCCCTGATCACGTCGACGATGCACCGTGCCATGTCCGACACGTCCCCGCGGTCCATCCGCACGCTGCTCAGCTGGGGGCGCAGCATCCGGCACAGCATCACGTCGTCCGTGCCCACCAGGCCCACCTCTTCGGGCACACGGACACCGGCGTCCAGCAGGGCGCCGAGAAGCAGACCGCTGAACTCGTCGTTGTAGCCGAACACGCCCTGGGGCATCCCCTCCCGCCGCCACCGGGCCACCAGGGCGGTCGCGGACTCGGGGGACCAGTCCATCTCGTACGGGCGGACCCGGGCCCCGGCCGCCTCGGCGGTCTCGCGCAGCCCGGCCAGCCGCTCGGTCCCCATCTGCCTCAGGGTGTCCGGCGTGGGCACTACGGCTGCGAGCTCCCGGTGGCCGCGCCCCAGCAGGTGCTCGGCGGCGACCCGGCCCACGCCGCTGTGGTCCATGGCCAGCCGGGAGACCCCGAGCTCCTTGGCGGCCTCGCTGGTCCCGCCCGCGGCCAGGACGCTGATGCCCGCTTTGCGCATCAGCTCGACCCCGGCGGGGGTGAGGCGGTCGAAGCCCGCGATGACCGCGGCGGGGCGCAGGCGTGCCCAGTTCCGGGCGGCCTTGACCCCGCGGTGCGGTTCGGCGCCGTACTGCATGAAGGTGTAGCCCAGTTCCCGCACACCGAGCGTCAGTTCGTGCGTGAAGTCCGCGGCCAGCTGCCCGCGCACGTTCTCCAGCTGGACGTACAGCACCACGTCGCTCGTCCCGGTGCGCAGGGAGCGGGCACTGGAGTGCGGGACGTACCCGAGTTCGTCGGCGGCCGCGCGCACCCTGCTCCGCGTGGACTCCGGGATGCGGGATCCGGGGGCGTCGTTGAGCACGTAGGACACGGTGGCGGTGGACACCCCCGCCTGCCGGGCGATGTCGGTGATGGTGGCGGGTCGTGGACGGATGGAGGTCATGAGTTCATCCTGCCTTGCGCGGGAGGCGCCTGGTTCGCGGGCGGTACGCGCTAGGGCGTGAAGCCGGTGTTGCGGGAGGGCGTTGACATGGTTAAACGTGTCACTTAGCTTAATCGTATAATCAGCGTGACCAGGATTACTCCCGAACCCGTGACCAGGGAGGACCCCAGCGCGCCCCCTCAGATACGTGGAGACACGCATGGCCCAGTCCACGACCACCGACCCCCACCCCCCACCCCCGGCGTCCGGGCCGCGCGGCATGCGCCGGGTCATCCCGATGGTCGGGCTCGGCGCCCTCGGCTTCAACGCCTTCTACATCGGGATCGGCTCGGTCCTGCTCCCGCTGCACGTCCAAGGGCTCTTCCCCGGGAACGAGGAGGCCGCCGTCGCCAACCTCGGCCTGGTCTCCGGCGTGGCCGCCGTCTTCGGGGTCGTGTTCAACCCGCTGGGCGGCGCGCTCTCCGACCGCACCCGCACGCGCTGGGGGCGCCGGAACCCGTGGATCCTCGGGGCCGCGGTCGTCTCCCTGGCCCTGGTCCTGGTCATGGGGTTGGCCGACTCCCTGCTGATGGTCGCCCTCGGCTGGTGCCTGGCACAGGGGGCGATGAACTTCCACCAGGCCGCCGTCACCGCCGTCGTCCCCGACCGCGTACCCGAGGACCGCCGCGGCAGCGCGGCCGCGGCCCTGGGCATCGCCGTCGCCGCGGGCGGCATCCTGGGCACCGCCCTGGCCACAGCCCTCTCCTCGAACCTGACCTTCGGCTACGTCGCGCTCGGCGGCCTGGTCGTGGCCGTGGCCGTGCTGCTCACCTCGCTCACGCACGACCCGCGCGGCGACGAGCTCCCCCCGCCGCCGCCCAGGCGGGAGGGCCCGGCCAATCCCCTGCGCTCACTGGGCCGCTTCCTCTCCGCTCTGAGCCACCGCAACTTCCTGCTCGTCCTGGTCAGCCGGGCCGTGATGTACCTGGGCTACTTCATCATCTCGAGCTTCACGCTCTACATCCTCGACTACCACGTCGAGCTCCCCGCCTCCCTGGTGCCGGCGCAGGGCGTCACCCTGGTCGTCCTGCTCATGGCGAGCAGCATGATCGTCGCCAGCATCGTCCTGGGGCCGCTGTCGGACCGCCTCGACCGGCGCAGGCAGTTCGCGATCGCCTCCGGAGTGCTCGCCTCGCTGTCGATGCTCATCCCGTTCGCCGTGCCCACCTGGACCGGGATGCTCGTCTTCGCCGTGGCCATGGGGCTGTCCTTCGGGTCGTTCGTCGCCGTCGACACCGCGCTGGCCACCCTGGTGCTGCCCAACAAGGGGGACGCCGCCCGCGACATGGGCGTCTTCAACATCGCCGCCGCCGGGCCCCAGGTCATCGCCCCGTTCATCGCCTCGCTGATCATCCTCCACCTGGGCGGATACGGCTCCCTGTTCCTCGTCGGTTCCGTCCTCGGGCTGGTGGGCGCCCTCACCATCTGCTTCGTCCGCGGAATCCGCTGACCCAGGGAACGCCGACCAGGGGAACCCGGCCCCGGGAAACCCGGAGCGCTGTCCGCAACCGGCCAACGGCGGGGGTTGCCGTAGGGCATCCGAGCCCACACGCTTTCCGGAACCGCCCGTGACATCCCCCGGCTCGGGAGAAAGGCCCCCACATGCGCCTCGCGACCTACAGCAGCGGAGAAGGAGACCGGACGGCGCTCCTCGTGCACGGGGCCGCGTCCCTGCACCGGACCTGGCACGCCGTCGAGGACGAACTCCTCGGCCGGGGGTACCGGGTCATCGGTGTCGACCTGCGCGGACACGGCCGCAGTCCGCGCGGCGAGTACTCGTTCGAGGCGCTCAGACAGGACCTCGTGGACTCGCTCCCGGTCGGTGCGGACCTGGCCGTGGGCCACTCCATCGGGTGCGTGGCGCTGTCCCTGGCCTTGGAACACCTGCGCCCGTCCCGGGCCGTCTACGTGGACCCCTCGTTCCGCATCCCGGTCCCGCCTGAGGGCGCGGCCGAGCGGATGCGGGAGGTGTTCGCCGACGCGGACGCCGACCGCGTGCGCGAGCTGCACCCCCGGTGGAGCGACGCGGACGTGCACCTCGAGCTGGACGGTTTCGCCGCCTTCGACCCGGCCTTCCACGACTGGGTCTTCGCCGAGGTGTGCGGGGAGGACCACTACCCCAAGGCGCCGGAGGTGCCCACGCTGGCGGTGCTCGCGGGGGAGGGCTCGCCGATCGGTCCCGAGGGCGGGGCGGTGCTGAGGGAGCGGGGGTTCACCGTCCGCACGGTCGAGGGGGCGGGCCACTGCGTGCACCGCGACGACTTGCCGGGACTGGTCACCGCCCTGGACGGCTGGATCTGAGCCGACCCGGCCCGGCACCGGGTCATACTCGCGGTTCAGACGGGTTTCCCCCGGCACTCGTCGAGGGCTTTGCGCCAGGCGACCGCCGAGTCCCAGAAGTCAGCGGGCGGGTCCTCCGGCGCGAGGATCCACATCCGCTCCCACGCAGGGGAGGCGAGCCCGCAGATCTCGCTCCGGGGCTCGTGGGGCGGCTCGCCGTTGACCGGGAACCACAGGTACTCCAGCGGATCCATGAGGGCCATCAGCCGCTCCTCCACGCCCCGCCCGGGGCGCACCTTCACCATGACCCAGGGCCGGTAGCGGCGCAGGACCTCCAGGCCGCCCGCGACCACGTCGGGTTCGGTGCCGGCGGTGTCGATCTTGACCACGGTCGGGAAGGTCGCGGCGGTCTCGTTCCAGCGGGACAGGGTGGCGGTGCGGACGGCGATGTGCGCGAGTCCGGCGCGTGCGGTGTGTACGAGCCGGTTGCACATGTCGTTGTGCAGTGCCCGCCGCAGGTGGCCGGCCCCGTTGTGGTTGCTCAGGGCCAGGTCGACGACGGTGAAGCCGAGGTCGGCCGCTGCGGAGACGGCGCGCGCGGCCGACGCGAGCTCCGGAGTGGGTTCGAAGGCGAAGACGGGGCGGCGCGTGCGCGCGGCGGCGAGCATGGAGTACACCCCCACCCCGGAGCCGATGTCGAGAACCGCTCCCGGGCGCGTGTGGTCGAGGATCGCCATGAAGATCGCGAGGCTGTCGGGCTGGTGCCTGGTCAGGCCGAACTCGGCCAGGCGGCGGGGGACCGTCAGGTCGCCCGGCATCTGGAGGGCGAGCTCGTCCGGACCGACCTTGCGCCGGTCGTCCGCCGGGCGGGGCAGGACCAGCGCGAAGCGGCGGTGCCACGGCGGGACCCGGGCCGGGTCGAGGCCGCCGAGCCGCTTGGGCAGGTGGACGCGGATCTGCCGGGTGGCGAAACGCACGAGCGGGTAGCGGCGTACGAGCGCACGCAACTGGTCTTGGACCACAGTGTCTTCTCCCCAAAAGAACGGTGCCGTGGTGGCCGGGAACAGCAGACGCCCCGTCGTCCGATGGGTGCGCTCGTGGTCCGGACGGGTCTGCCCGGCTTCCGGCCGCGGTGCCCGGCGACGCCTCCGAACCTACTCTGAGTAATGGGGGCGGTGCAGCGTGTTTTCGCGATTGGATTTCTTCGGTGGGATTCGCTTCACCGCGGGAGAAGGACTGGTCGGCCCGCCGATCCGCATAGACTCTGGGCTTGTGAGTCTGTCTATCGGGATCGTCGGCCTGCCCAACGTTGGCAAGTCCACCCTCTTCAACGCGCTGACCAAGAACGACGCTCTGGCCGCGAACTACCCGTTCGCGACCATCGAGCCCAATGTCGGAGTCGTGGGCGTGCCCGATGCCCGGCTCGCGAAGCTGGCCGAGATCTTCGGCTCGGCGAAGATCCTGCCGGCCACGGTGGACTTCGTCGACATCGCGGGCATCGTGCGCGGCGCCTCCACCGGCGAGGGCCTGGGGAACAAGTTCCTCGCGAACATCCGCGAGAGCGACGCCATCTGCCAGGTCATCAGGGCCTTCGAGGACGCCGACGTCACGCACGTCGACGGCGACATCGAGCCCTCCCGCGACATCGAGACCATCAACACCGAGCTCATCCTCGCCGACCTCCAGACCCTGGAGAAGGCCGTTCCGCGCTTGGAGAAGGACGCCAAGCGCAACGCGAAGGACAAGGGCGCCCAGGAGCTCCTCAAGGCCGCCAAGGAGGCCCAGGAGGTGCTCAACGAGGGCGTGTCGCTCTCCCAGGCCAAGGACGTCGAGGTGGACCGGCTGCGTGAGCTGAGCCTGCTCACCGTCAAGCCGTTCATCTACGTGTTCAACCTCGACAGCGACGAGCTCGCCGACGAGGCCCTGCGCGCCAAGCTCCAGGACCTGGTCGCCCCGGCCGAGGCCATCTTCCTCGACGCCAAGATCGAGGCTGAGCTGGCCGAGCTGGAAGAGGACGAGGCCCAGGAGCTGCTGGAGTCGCTCGGGCAGACCGAGTCCGGCCTGGCCCAGCTGGCCCGCGTCGGGTTCTCCACGCTGGGGTTGCAGACCTACCTGACCGCCGGTCCCAAGGAGTCCCGCGCCTGGACCATCCGCAAGGGCGACACAGCCCCCGAGGCGGCCGGTGTCATCCACACCGACTTCCAGCGCGGGTTCATCAAGGCCGAGACCGTTTCCTTCAACGACCTGGTCGAAGCCGGCGACATGCAGGCCGCCCGCGCCGCGGGCAAGGTCCGTATGGAGGGCAAGGACTACGTGATGGCCGACGGCGATGTCGTGGACTTCCGCTTCAACGTCTGACCCATCCGACATCAGACAGGGGGCGGGCCGGGCTTTCGGCCCGCCCCCCGCTGTTTTCCGAACCGCGACGCCGACTCGGGGGCCGGTTCAGTCCCGCTTCCGGGCCAGGGTGAGCCTTCCGTCCTCATCCAGCCGCATCAGCTCGTGCGAGGGGTTGTGCGCGACCTCCCACAGGTGCCCGTCGGGATCGGACAGGTAGCCGGAGTAACCGCCCCACTCCTTGGCGACGGGGGCGCGCACGCTCGTGGCGCCCGCCGCGAGCCAGGCGGCGAAGGCCTGGTCGACGTCGGCCGCCGAGTCCAGGTTCACCGCCAGGGTCACCCCGCGGAAGCCCTCGCCCGCGGGCGGCAGGCCCGCGTCGGCGGCCAGCTCGTCCCAGCCGTACAGGGCCAGGACCGTTCCGGTGGTGGGGAGGAAGACGATGTTGCCGAGGTCGTGGCGGCGCTCGAAGCCCACGGCCTCGTAGAAGTCCCCGGCGCGCGCGACGTCGCGCACACCCAGGGTGACGAGGGAGAGTCGCTGATCCATGCCGCGCACCCTACGGGACGGCTCTCGCCCCGGTAGTGCCGTCGGCGGTGAGCGGCCCGGCCGGGTGGTCGGTGACCACCCGGCCAGTCCTTGTCCTAGGGGTTTCCAGAGGCCGGTCAGCTTGCTACCCGGCCGGAGGCCGCGGGGTCGCTGTGGATGCGGAGCTTGTACAGCGTGCTGGGGCCCACGTTGGCCGCGACGACGGACCACGAATCCTCGCCAACCGTCGTGGTGTCCCCCTGGCAGAAGGGTTCCCCCCAGCTCGGGTTGAAGCACACCTCTATCTCCAGGGGGCCGTCGGAATCGACGATGACGTTGATGTCGTTGCAGTTGTCTCTGGTGGTGAACCAGTCGCCCTCGGGATAGGCCCGCGGAACGTACATGGAATTCTCTGCCTTGGTCCAGCCGTGGCCCCCGGCATAGCAACTCAGGGCTTCGGCGCCCTCTTCCGGGATTTCGCTCAGGTCGATTCCCTCCGGAGTCCCTGAGTCTTCCGTAGCGCTTGTCGGCGTGGTGGCCCCCGCGACGCCGGGGCCGCCAAGGACGCCTACTGTCGCCAGGGTGAACACGCTTGCGATCGCGGTCAGGCTTGTGAACTTCACGGGGGAGCCTTTCTGGTTCCGGTTATCCGCACGGATGTCGATCAAACCTTGGTTGATCCATTTATGCTTTGGTGAGTACGGTGCGGGCTCGGGTTCGTCCTGTTCAGGTCCTTTTCGGGGTGAACATGAAGCGAATGATGGGAACTCGGTTCCGAATGGAAACTCGGTTCCAGGTGGGCGTCTGTTCGTTTCCTGAACTGTCGGCCAAGGCAACGGAAACAGATTGCAAGAGTGGTCGAGAGAAAGGCAACAAGAACAGCTGTCCTCATGCGGCCAGAACATCGGCGGACACCGAAAAGGGCGGCTCGACCTGGTCGAACCGCCCCGGTACCTCCCCTTCGCAGTGTCCGCAATCGGCCCCGCTACCGTGCCCGCGGCCGGATCGCGTCCATTCCGCCGTCCACCGCCAGGCACACACCCACGGTGGACCGGTTGAGGGGGTCGGCGAGGTAGGCGACCGCGCGGGCCACCTCCTCCGCGCTGACCAACCGCCCGTGGGGTTGCCTGGCCTCCAAGGCCGCCCGTTCGGCCCCGGAGTCCGCCGCCCGGTCCAGCAGCCTGCCGATCCACGGGGTGTCCGCGGTGCCCGGCGCCACACAGTTGACCCGCACGCCCTCGCGGACGTGGTCGGCGGCCATCGCGGCGCTCATGGCCATCACCGCGCCCTTCGTCGCCGAGTACAGCACCCGGTCCGGCAGGCCCGCTGTGGCGGCGATCGAGGCAGTGTGGGTGATCGAGGCGGCATCGGAGGCGCGCAGGTGGGGGAGTGCGGCCCGGGCGGCACGGGCCATACCGACGACGTTCACGTCCAGGACCCGCTGCCACTCCTCGTCGGGGTTGGCGGTGACGTCCCCCTGCGCACCGACACCCGCGTTGTTGACCAGGACGTCGAGGCCTCCGAGAGCCCGGACCGCGCTGTTCACCGCGCCTTCGACGGAGGCTCTGTCGGAGACGTCGCACTCTTCCCAGAGGTGCGGGTGGCCCCGGGACTCGGGCCGGACCGGGTCGAGCACCGCCACCTCGGCTCCCTCGGCGGCGAGCAGGTCCGCGGTGGCCCGGCCGATGCCGGAGGCCCCGCCGGTCACCACGGCCTTGCGCCCCTCGAACCGGCCGCTCACCGCTGTCCCTCCCACGCCCGGCACACCTGCCGCTGGCGTCCCAGCCCCTCGATCTCCACCTCGACCACGTCGCCCGGCCGCAGGTAGGGGTATTTCCCGGACAGCGCCACTCCCTGGGGCGTACCCGTGGAGACCACGTCCCCGGGTTCGAGCCGCATGTACTGGGACAGGTCGCGGACCAGTTCGGCGCAGCCGAAGAGCATGTCCGAGGTGCGCGAGTCCTGTCGCGGCTCGCCGTTGACCCAGGAGCGCAGGCGCACGTCGTCGGACTCGAACGCGTCCGCGGTGACCACCCACGGGCCGAGCGGCATGTAGCCGGGGCTGCACTTGCCCTTGCTCCACTGGCCCCCGGACTCCTCGAACTGGAACGTCCGCTCGGACAGGTCGTTGGCGAGCACGAAGCCGCCGATGTGCCGCGCGGCCTCCTCTGCCGTGTCGCAGTAGGCGGCGGGGGAGCCGATGACGATGCCGAGCTCGACCTCCCAGTCGGTCTTCTCGGAACCGCGGGCGAGGGTGACGGTGTCGTCGGGGCCGGCGAGGGTGTTCGGGGTCTTGAGGAAGACGACGGGCCGTTCGGGCGGCGGGGAACCGGACTCGGCGGCGTGCGCCGCGTAGTTCTGCCCGATGCAGATGACCGCGGAGGGTGCGCGCACCGGGGCGCCGTACCGCAGGTTCGCGGAGTCCCCGTCCGCCCAGGCACGGAGTTCGCCGGTGTCCGCGAGCCTGCGCAGCCGCCTCGGGCCGTCGTTCGCCCAGAACTCCGGGTCGAAGTCCCCGACCGGTGTCGCGTCCCAGGCGACGCCGTCGATTTCGGCGACCGGGACCTCGCGGCCCGGCTCGCCCCGTCGCGTCAGCTTCACTTGTCCTCCTTCGTCAGACCTCGTGCACGGAGGTCCGTCCAGAACTCTTCGGGGATGTCCGCGCCGGTCAGGGCCAGGTTCTTCGCCACCTGTCCCCGGGTGGGCATCCCGACGGTCACGTTGACGACGGCGGGGTGCCTGCGGGGGAAGGCCAGCGCGGCCTGCGGCAGGCTGACGCCGTGTTCGCGAGCGACCGCGGCGAGCACCCTCGCCCGCTCCACTACCCGGGGCGGGGCGGGGGCGTACTCGTACCAGGCGTCGTCCGGCGGCCGGTCGCGGGCGAGCAGCCCCGAGTTGAAGGCGCCCGCGGCGACCACGCCGACCCCTCGGTCCAGGCAGGCCGACATCAGCCCCACCCGCTCCTGTTCCAGCAGGGTGTAGCGGCCCGCGAGCATGACCAGGTCCGGGGCGGCGCGGTCGACGAAGTACTTGATCGCCGCCGGGTCCTTGGAACCCACACCCCACGCGGCGATGGCGCCCTCGTCGCGCAGGCGTTCCAGCGCCGGAACGGCCCCGCTGAGCGCTTCACCGCCGTCGGTCTCCTCGGGGTCGTGGATCCACACGATGTCGACGGAGTCCGTGCCCAGCCGTTCGAGGGATTCCTCGAGGCCGCGGTGGACGCCGTCGGCGGAGAGGTCGTGCTCGCGGGTGAGGGTGTCGGCCACGTGGAAGCCCTCCGCCCGGTCGCTGCCCGTGGGACGGGGATTGGGCCTCAGCAGCCGTCCGACCTTGGTGGAGACGGCGTAGCTTCCCTCGGGCCTTCCCGCGAGCGCCCGGCCGAGCCGTGTCTCGGACAGTCCCAGGCCGTAGTGGGGTGCGGTGTCGAAGTAGCGCACCCCTTGGTCCCACGCCGCGTCCACGGCGTCGAGGCAGGTCGCTGCGTCGATCTCGCCGCCGAGGTTGCCGAACTGGGCTGTGCCGAACCCAAGAGGGCCGAAGGCTGCGTAGAGGCGGTCGGGTAGGGGCCGGGGCGGGTGCCCGGCCGGCCGGGGGGAAGGGGGACCGCTCTCGGGTGTCATCGCGTCCTCCGGTAGACCTTCGAGGCGTTGAGGTGGGCCACCCGCTCCCGCTGGTCGCCCGGCACGAGGTCGAGGACCCGTGCGCACCAGTCCCGGTCCGGACCCCGGCCCGGGGCCCGGTCCCGGCTGACCGGGCGGTCGCTGCCGACCATGCAGCGGTCGGTGCCGAAGACCCGCAGGGCGTGGCCGACGGCGTCCTCGACCACTGAGTCGGGCACGATACCGTCCGGGCATTCGGCGGGCAGGCCGGAGAGCTTGCAGTGCACGTGCGGGAGTTCGGCTGTCCGGGCCAGGTCCGCCTCCCAGCGGCGCAGGGCCGCGGTGTCCCCCACCGGGGGTTTGCCCATGTGGTCGAGGACCACGTCGAGCTCGGGGACTCGGGCCAGCAGGTTGGTGAGTTCGGGCAGTTCGCGGGCCCGGACGCAGGCGTCGAAGGGCATCTCCCGCTCGGCCAGGAGCCGCAGCCCGCCGAGCAGGCCCGAATCCGTGAAGAGCCCCCGGTCCTGGAGGAGCCGCCGGACCCCGACGACCTCCGGCAGTTCCGCCAGCCAGTCCAGTCCGGCCGCGATCCCCGATCCTTCGAGGGCGGCCCCGGCCACGACCCCGTGGACCCGGCGGTCCCGCCGGGCCACTCGGACGAGCCAGGCGGTCTCCTGCCAGCGCTCGTCGGCGTCGGCTTCTACGAGCACGTAGCGGCGGGGGCCGGGATCCTCCGGGAGGGGAGCGCGTCCGGGCAGGCCCGCTTCGGCCAGCCAGCCGATCCCGACCTCGGCGGTGTCCCAGGTGTGCAGGTGGGCGTCGGTGATCACGGAGCCCCCCTCAACGCTGGTCGCGGGTCGGGGCGCCGCCGCGCCGGACCCACTCCGAGCCGTGCGGCCAGGTCCAGGCGGCGAGCGATTCCGGGCGGATCTCCGAGGAGTACCCCGGTGCCCGGGGCAGGGTGTAGGCGCCGTCGCGGACCACGCAGGGGTCCACGAAGTGTTCGTGCAGGTGGTCGACGAACTCGGCGACCCGGCCCTCGACCGGGCCGGAGACCGCGACGTGGTCGATCACCACCAGGTGGTTGACCAGCTCGCACAGGCCCACGCCCCCGGCGTGCGGGCACACCGGCTTGCCGAACTTCCGGGCCATCAGCAGGACGGGGACGATCTCGTTGACGCTGGCCAACCGGCACGAGTCGATCTGGACGAAGTCCAGGGCGTCGGCCTGCAGCATCTGCTTGAAGAGGACGCGGTTCATGCCGTGCTCGCCGGTGGCCACCCCGACACCGTTGGGGCGTACGGCGTCGGCGATGGCGCGGTGGCCGAGGACGTCGTCGGGGCTGGTGGGCTCCTCGATCCACAGGAGGTCGTGGTGGGTGAGCGCCTTGACCCGTTCGACGGCTTCGGGGACGTCCCACACCTGGTTGGCGTCGATCATCAGGCGGGTGTCGGGCCCGATGGCGGCACGGGCGACGGCGATGCGGCGTTCGTCGTCGGCGGGGTCGGCGCCGACCTTGAGTTTCACGTGCCGGTAGCCGTCGGCGACGGCTTGGCGGCACAGGCGTTCGAGTTTGGCGTCGGAGTACCCCATCCACCCGGCCGACGTGGTGTAGCAGGGGGAGCCGTCGCGGCCCAGCTGCTCGATCCGTTGGGCGTGGTGGGGGCGCTGGTCGCGCAGCATGGCGACCGCCTCGTCGCGGGTGAGCGCGTCGGAGAGGTAGCTCAGGTCGAGTGCGTCGACGAGCGCTTCGGGGTCCATGTCGCAGACGAGCTGCCACAGCGGCAGGCCGGCCGCGCGTGCCGCGAGGTCCCAGAGGGCGTTCAGGACGGCGGCGCGGGCCAGGTGCACCACGCCCTTGTCGGGGCCGAGCCAGCGGAGCTGGGAGTCGGCGGCCAGTTCCCGGTAGGCGTCCCCGGGCCGTCGGCCGAGTTCGGCGACGTCGCGTCCGATGAGGCGTGCGGAGAGTGCGTCTACGGCCCGCAGGCAGATGTCGTTGCCGCGGCCGATGGTGAAGGTGAAGCCGCAGCCGTACAGGGCGTCGTCGTCGGTGTTGAGTCGAAGATAGGCGGCGGAGTAGTCGGCGTCGTGGTTCATCGCGTCGGAGCCGTCGAGTGATTCCGAGGTGGGGAACCGGACGTCGGCCAGGTCGATCGAGGTGATGCGGGCCACCCACGAACCTCCCATTCATCTGATGTATTTGAGTCTAGCCTAGAGGTCTGAACCCGCACCACCCGTTCCGGTCCGATCCGGCGAGCACCGAGAGTCCCCATGAGCGAAGACGCGTCCCCGCGCCGGATCCCCGAGCGCCATCCGTCCCAGCACGACGTGGTCGTCCAGGGGATCCAGGACATGCTCGTGTCCGGTGAGGTGGGGCCGGGGGACCGCCTGCCCGTCGAACCGCTGCTGGCGGAGCGGTTCGGGGTCTCGCGCAGCTCCCTGCGCGAGGGGGTGCGGGCGCTCGTCGCCATGGGCGTGCTGGAGACCCGGCAGGGCTCGGGCACGACGGTGACCCCGCTCGATCCGCACCTGCTGTTGCGTCCGCTGGTGTTCTGGTCCGGGCTGCAGGGCGGCCAGTCGACCCACGACCTGCACGTCGTGCGCAGGTCCCTGGAGGTGGAGTCGGCCGGGATGGCCGCCACCCGCCGCACGGACGAGGATGTGGAGCGGCTGTCGGCCCTGCTGGAGTCGGCCGAACCGGCGATCGAGGAGCTCGACCACGAGGCGGCGATGGACCAGGACCTGCGGTTCCACCGAGAGCTCGCGGAGGTCTCCCGGAACCCGATCCTCGGGGCCCTGATCGACGCCGTGGCGCGCCCCACCCTGCGGATGCGGATGTGGCAGTCCATGCACCGCTCCGGGCGCTTGGTGACGACGCACCAGGAGCACCTGGCGATCCTGGCGGCCGTCGCCTCGGGTGATCCGGTCGCGGCCCGCGCTGCCATGTACAACCACCTCGCGCAGGTGGCCGCCCACCTGGACGGCTGACCTTCGCGGGAGCCGCCGGCGGTGGCCTGCACGGGCAGGAGCAGTCCCCGGTCAGGCCTCGCGGTCCTGCTCGGCGTCGACCGCGTCCTCGGCCTCCCCGGTGGGGACGCGCAGGACGTACACGCCGTAGCCGACGATCACCAGGAAGCAGCCGGTCACGACCAGGAAGCTCAGTTGGGCGGAGGAGACGTCGACCGTCCAGCCGTGCAGCAGCGGGACCAGGGCCCCACCGACGATCGCCATCACCAGCCCGGCCGCTCCGTACTTGGTGTCGCCGCCCAGGCCCTTGAGCGCGATGCCGTAGATCGTGGGGAAGAGCAGCGAGATGCAGGCGCTCAGCAGGACCACCGACACCGCGCCGACGATGTTCCCGGAGACCACCGCGACCAGTGAGAGGATCACCCCCAAGACGCACATGAGCGTCATGAGCTTGCGGGGGTCGTAGCGGCCCATCAGCGCGACCATCACGAAGCGCGAGACGAGGAAGACGAGGAGGGAGGCCTGCAGCCAGTACCCGGCGGTGGTCTGGCTGGCGCCCAGGGTCTCCACCACGTAGTGGATCGTGAAGGTCCAGATGCAGGTCTGCGCGGCGATGTTGAAGAACTGGGCGACCACTCCGAAGGAGTACCGGCGGTTGCGGACCAGCCGCAGGAGCCGGGAACCGCTCTGTTTGGCGAACCCGGCCTTGTGGTCCGACACCAGGGACTTGCGCGGGGGCACCTTGGCCATGGCGATCGCGACCGCGATCAGGACGTAGAGCACGGCCAGGGCGAGATAGGGGCCCATGACCGCCTGGAGTTCGGCGGAGCGCATCGCTTCCAGCTCGCCCTGCGAGAGCGCGGCCCGCTCGTCCGCGGTCGCGGGGTTGACGTGGGGGAGGATGAACAGCGCGGCGAGGAGAACCCCGAGGTTGGAGCCCACCGGGTTGAACGCCTGGGCGAAGTTCAGTCTGCGCGTGGCGGAGCCGCTGGGTCCCATGGCCATGACGTAGGGGTTGGCCGACGTCTCCAGGATGGAAAGGCCCGCGGCGAGGGTGAACAGCGCCAGCAGGAACATCGAGTAGGTCATCACGTTGGCCGCGGGGAGGAACAGTATGCCGCCGCTCGCGGCGAGCGCCAGCCCGATGAGGACTCCGCCCTTGTACCCGAGCCGTGAGTTGATCCAGGCCGCGGGCAGGGCGAGCGCGAAGTAGGCGCCGTAGTAGGCGAACTGGACCAGTGCGGACTGGAAGGCGCCCATGGAGAACACGGAGCCGAACACCGCGACGAGGGGGTCGGTCATGTTCCCCGCCAGTCCCCACGCGGCGAAGCAGGTGACCAGCAGGACGAAGGGGAGCCGCATCCCCGGGTGCAGGAACCTCTTGGTTCCTTCTTGTCTGACAGGTGGGTGCTGGGGTGCCTTCACGGATGCCTCCTGCGGCGGCTCGCGATGAATCATCTGATGAATTGATCCGTGGCGGGGAGCGTAATCGATCCGAGCCGATATGACGAGGGCCACAGGAGAAGTCGTCGAAGGGATGAACCGGCCGAGTCGCCCTTCGTTCGCACTGGGCAGCGGTGCCGTATTTGGTACCACTACGATCTGGGGGTCCCGCCATGGCCATCACCTCGAGCGAAGCGCGCAGATCACTCTTCCCCTTGATCAAGCAGGTCAACGACGATCACGACGCCGTGGAGACCGTCTCCAAGCACGGAAACGCGGTTCTCGTCTCAGCGGAGGATGACGCCGCGCTCCGTGAGGGCGCCTACCTCCTGCGCTCGCCCGCGAAGGCCCGCCGTCTGCTCGAGTCCTACGAGAACGCCCTCCGCGGAGCCGTCACCGAACGCGCACTGGCAGACCCCTCGGAGGACGAGTGAGGGGACTGGTCTTCGAGGACCACGGTTGGGCCGACTACACGTCATGGCTCAAGACCGACCGCAAGATGCTCGTGCGGATCAACAAGCTGACCGAGGACGTCCGCCGGGACCCGTTCACGGGACTGGGCAAACCCGAGCCGCTCAAGTACCACCTGCCCGGTGCGTGGTCGAGGCGGATCGATGACGAACACCGCCTCGTGTACCTGGTGACGGACCGCGGGATCGTCATACTGGCGGCCCGCTACTGCTACTGACCCTCCGGGCGGCGGGGCGGGGGTCAGGCAGCCGCACCGACCCTCTCTGTCCGGGCTCGCGGGCGGGCGAGGAGGCCCAGCACGATGAGGGTCTGCGCGGCGATGTAGGTGCTCATCACCCAGAAGCCGCCCAAGGGCAGGTCGTCCCAGCCGGGTGCGAAGGCTCGCAGGGCGATTAGTGCGTCAGAAACCAGGAACAGGGCGGCGCCGACCGCCACCCAGCGGCCCACGCCGGTGGCCAGGAGGGCCATCAGGCCCAGCACGAGGCCGTACAGCAGCACCGGGACCAGCAGCCCGCCGGCGTGCGGCGCGCACACCCACACCAGGACCCCCACGAACCCGGCGTAGGGAGCCACCAGCCACCGGCGCCGCCACAGCACGCTCTCGGTCCGGTAGGGCCAGAACGCCGCCGTGTACACCACCTGGGCGACCAGGAAGAAGCCCACCATCAGCAGGAAAGCGGTGTCTCCCGTCGCGAACGCCGGGGCGGTGTCGCCGAGCCAGGAGAAAGCCAGCGCGACCATCGCCAGGACGACCAGTCTGCTGTGGGGTCGCCCGGTGGCCCCGGCGACCACCAGCAGCAGGGCGGGCATGAGGAACACCTGGGTCGGGCGGGTCCAGGCGTCCAACCCGAGTGCCTGGGCCACCAGGTGCGCTGTAGCGAGTGCGGCGAAGAGGGCGAGGAGGGCGCGGGGGAGGGGGCGGCGGGGGAGCATCCGGACATCTTAGGCGTGAAGCAGATCACTGCTGGCGGAATGCTCCGGTTCGGGTATGGGCGGGGATGTCTGGGGCGGATGGGGGAGGAGGGGGTGCTTGGAGGCCACACCTTGCTCTCCAGCGGGTGACTAATCCCTTTACGGTCTGGCCGGAAATGCACCTCACCTGCACCTCTGTGCAGAGGTTTCTGTGGAGAATTGTCCTGCTCTGGCATTTTTGGCCGGTTCTTCCGTGGGGTGCAATGTGCCCCCGATCGGGAAACACGGTCTCGCCCTGGGCGCTCCCAACCCGCACAATGCCTCACTATAGGGATGGGGTAGACAAGGGCATGGCGGATGCGTCGGCAACGGCGCGAGGAACACCGGGCGTCGGCGCAGAGGCCGGCGCATCACTGTGTGCAGGAGGCGGGGATGGCCAAGACGTCGCGGCGCGACACCGCGGTGCGGGACCGGTCGGACGACGTCGACGAAGACCTCGACGCCCCCCGCCCCCGGAAGCCGCGCGCGGGCGCGGGCGGGCGCTGGTGGGTCGGCGTGGGCCGGGTCCTCTTGTGGGCGTTCATCATCGTCGTCATCTTCAACGGCATCTGGTTCCCCATCCAGAGCGGTTTCTCCCTGCCCTCGAGCGCGGCCGAGCCGGAGGCCGTGGAGACCTCCGACTTCCCCGAAGCCTCCGCCGCGGCCTTCGCGCTGCGTTTCGCCGACGCCTACCTCGACACCTCCGATCCCGAGGCCCGCCAATCCGAACTGGCCGCCTTCGTCCCCGAGGGGGAGGCCGGCGATCTGAACCTGCCCGCCGACAGCCTCGCGGGTGACAACCTCACCGTGGTCGCGGTGGACGCCAGCGACGAGCACAACGCCGTGGTGAGCGTGCGCGCCGACGTCAACAACGAGGCCATGAGCCTGGAAGTGCCCGTCTACAGCGACGGCGACGCCCTCGTGGTCTCCGGTCGCCCCGCCCTGCTCGCCGCACCCAACCAGGCCGACCTGCCCGAAGCGTCCTCCTTCGACGAGGACCCGGAGGTCGCCGAGCAGATCGACGACGTGCTCCCCGGCTTCTTCGAGGCCTACGCGGAGGAGCCCGGCCACCTCGACCGGTATATGGAACCGGGCGCCACTTTCACCCCTCTGCCCGAGAACAGCCTGGAATTCCACGAACTGTCCGATGTCACGGTGCCATCCCAGTCCACGACCGGGGATGATGACGTACGACAGGTGGCAGCCACCGTGGTCTGGTCCGTTCCCTCCGCCGAGCCCGCCGAGACGGGCGGCGAAACGGGGCAGATGGTGCAGAACTACCTGGTCACGATCGTGAACTCGGGTAACGAGTGGTACGTGCGTGACATCCAGGGTGCCCCGCACTCGTTCGGCGGATGACCGGATGGGAAAGGGGCCTGTAGGCAAGGAGATGAGAAGAACCATGCGCACACCAGTAACGGCAGCGGAGGAAGGCGCCTGACATGCTCCCCCTGTTGTCCTCCACAGCCGACGCCGTGACGGCCGTCGGCAGCGCTGACCTGATCTCCCTCGCGGTCGAGACCACCCCCACCGAGGACGCACCGGACACCGGTGGCCTCGCGGACTTCCTCCGTGGTTTCTTCGGGCCGCTCTTCCTCGTCATCGTGTCCATCGTGGCGATCTTCTTCCTGTTCACCAGGGAGATCACGCGCTTCATGCAGTTCATCATCCTGGCGATCTTCATCGGGATCGTCTTCTACGTCCCCGGCATCATCGAGGTCATCGCGGTGGCGATCGCCCGAGCGATGGGTGTGTCGACGGAATAGGGTCGGAACAGGCGAGGGAGGCCGGAAACGTGGATCTGCCCACGTACACCAACATCTGGCGTATCGAGAAGCGGCTGTACAAGCTCTACGATTTCCGGCTGCCCATGCCACTTCCGGTGGGGACCTTCGGGGTCGCCCTGGGGGTGTTCGCGCTCTGGGTGGTGCTGCTGAGCATCGTCAACGCCCCGTTCGACTTCGGCAACGGCTGGCACCTGGTGCTCTGGGTCGTCCCGCCGGGTGTGATCACCGTGCTCGCCACCCGGCCGGTGATCGAGGGCAAGCGCCTCACGGAGCTGCTCATCTCGCAGGCGCGCTTCCTCACGGAGGCCCGCGTGTTCACCCGGCTCGCCCCCGAGTACGAGCCGTCCGAGATCCGGGTCTCGGTGCGTGTGTGGCACCGCCACCCCGACGCCGGGCCCCTGCCGCTGACCCGGAGCGCCGCCCGCCGTGCCCAGGCCGAGGAGGCCTTGGAGCTCGAAGCCGAGGGGGCGGCCGACGAAGGGGCCGAGGCGGCCGACGAGGCGGTCGGGGAAGCCCTCGCCGAGGAGCGCGTGGAGGGCCGCCTCCGGACGTCCCGCGAGCTCAGGGCGGCGCGTGAGGCCGCCCCGCCACTGCGCGGGGTACCCACCCCCGAGCCCGCCCCTGTGTCCACGCGCTCTCCCGTTTCCTCCCCCGAACCCGAACCCGAACCCGAACCCGTCCCGCACTCCGTTCCGGAACCCGACGCCCCAGAGGACACCCCCGCCCGGAAGGTCCCCGTCGCTGCCGCTGCCACGTCGGGCGCGCAGAACTCGGCCCGCTCCGGGAATCCCCCGAGCGAGGAGGCCGAGGCAGTGACGGAGCAGAAGGACGAGAACGAGTGGTTCGAACACCGTGCCGCCGCCACCGACCTTCCCGAGCACGGAGGCGAGCGTCCCCGCGGGGTGGGACGCCGCGTCCTGAACTACTTCGGCTTCGGCCTCGAAACACCGCCCCCGGACCGCGACCAGGACGGCGGTGACCACGGCCTTGCCCGCGGGGACGGGGACCGGGGGGACCCCTTCGAGGGCGAGCTGTCGCAGGAACACGACTTCGGAGAGCCGGTCTACGTGACCGAGGAGGATGAGCAGCGCGACCGCGACGAGTGGTTCGCCCAGCTGCGCGCCTCCTCTGGACACACCCCGCTCGGCCTGACCTCCAAGGGGGCTTACGCCTCCAGCGACACCGGAGCCATGAGCAGTTCCGAACTCTCTGAGGCGGTCCGCCCGAGGGAGCGCTCGTCGAGCGGCCCGGACGGTCGGCGCCGTGCCGAGGAGATCATGTCCGCCCCCGAGCCAGCTGCCCGGCCCGAGCCCGCGTCGGAAGAGGGGGCGGCCGCCGCACGCCGCCTGCGCGGCCGTGTCCAGGGGATCAGGGTCGCCAAGGACCTCGCCGACCGCCGCGAGGACGTCGCCGAACCGGAGGAGAGCCCGGCGGAGAGCACGGGGCAGAGTCCTGCGGAAGGCAAGGAGCAGGGCCGGGAGAAGGGACCGCAGGCGGCGGCCGAGTCCGCCCCGGTGCGGGAACGCGCCCGCCAGGCCCCGCCCGCACGGCCCGCCCGTGCCCAGGGCCGCGCCCTGCCCGCCACGGACCCCGGCGGCACCGCCGAGCCGCCGCCGAAGGACCGGCCCGAGCCGCGCCGCAAGGGCCGGCCGCACGCCGCCCCGTGGGCGATCGGCGCGGACGGTGAGCGGTCGGCCAAGGGCCGGAGCGACTACCCGGACGTGTCCGACTACGCCGCCCGCTACGCGGCCGCCACGGGCCGTCCTGCCGCCGCCAAGAACGTCTCGGCCGCCCCGTGGCTGCCTCCGGCCTCCGCCGACCCGGAAGGGCAGGGCGCCGAGGAGACGACCGGACCCGAGGAGAAGGCCGAACCCGAGGAGACGGTCGGCCCCGAGGGCAGGACCGCCGCGGCTGAGCAGGAGTCCCAGGCCGACAACGCGCCCGGCGATGTCGGCGACGCCGATCACATCGGCCGTTCCGAGGCGGGCCCGCAGTCCTCGCACGCCGCCCGTTCCGCGCCGCAGGCCAAGCCGCCGCTGGAGCTGGACCACGGCACCGGCGAGCAGGCGGCCATGCCGGCGGAGCCCGGGGAGGAAGACACCGGTGAGCGCGGCCCGGAGTGGACCGAACACATGTCCGTGCTCGACCAGCACCTGATCAAGGCCGACACCCCGGCCCCGCCGCGCCCCAAGTTCGCCGACGCCGTGCCCTCCAAGGAGCGGGACAGCGAGAACCGGGATCCGTCCGAGTGGTTCGACGACGGCAAGCGCCACCACCCGGACCAGCCCAGGGTCGGGGACCGCGACAACCCGGTCATCGCGGTCAGCGAGATCCGCGAGGAGCGCCGCGCCGCCGCGCAGGCCCGTGAGCAGGAGGCCCGGGAACAGGAAGCGCGCGAGCAGGAGGCCCGGGAACAGGAAGCGCGCGAGCAGGAGGCCCGGGAGCAGGAGGCCCGGGAACGGGCGGCCGAGGAGGAGGCCGCGGCGGCTGAGCGGCGTGCCGCGGATAAGGCTGCCGAAGCGGCCAACGACCCCAAGCCGTCCACCCAGCTGGACCACGGAACCGGCGAGCTCGTGAGCTTCGTCGAGGTCCGCAAGGAACCGAAGGCCGAGACCGAACCCGAGCGCAAACCCGAGCGCAAACCCGAAGCCAGGACCGAAGCCGAAGCCAAAGCCGAGCCCGAACCGGCCCGCCGCCCCACCGAGTCGGAGCTGGCCGAAGCCGAGGACGCGGCCCTGCGCTCCCGGCGCCGGGAGCCCGCCCCTGCCCCTGCCTCGGAGACACCGAGCGAGCCGGGCACCGAGGGCGCGGTCGGGCACGACCCCCATGACGGGGTCTTCCACCGGGTCGCGCAGAACGCCCGGCGTATCGGCCAGCTCTTCGGACAGACCGCACCGGGTGAGGAACCGGACCCGCCCAAGCGCCCCGAGCCCGAAACCGGCGCGGCGGCCGGGCACGGCGCCCCGTCGGCTTCCGAACCCGCGGCCGACACCGGACATGCCGGGCACGCCCAGGCCCGTGAAGAGTCCGCACAGGAGGAACCCGCCAAGCCGGACCTGGAGCTGGATCACGGCACGGGCGAGCAGGACCGCCTGGGCGACACCCCCAGCGGGGTCCCCGCGCAGCGTCCCGAAACCCCGCCGGCCAAGACCGCCGAACCCGCCTCGGAGTCCGGCGGTACCCGCGGCTGGCGCCGCCTGGCCAAGGTCGTGACCGGGGGAGCGGCCCCGGTCCGCTCCGACCTGCCCGCCAGCGACATCGAACGGTTGCGCTCCCCGCTCGCCGAACCGCGCTCCCTGGTCGTCCTCGGCTGCACGGGCGGCGCCGGGCAGACGGTGACCGCCCTGATGATCGGGCACACCCTCGCCGCGCACCGTGACGACCGCGTGGTGGCCGTCGACGTCAACCCCGGGCCGAACGGGCTGTCCCGCCGGATCGGCGCCCAGGCCCCGGAGACCCTCACGGCCCTGCTGGCCAACGCGGACTCCGTGGACGAGTACGAGCGGATGCGCGCCTACGCGGGCCGCGCCGGGACCGGTCTGGAGGTCGTACAGACACTCGACGACCCCTACGTGCAGACCTTGGACGACCGCGACTACGGGCAGCTCTCGAACCTGCTCGGCGGGTTCTACGGGGTCACCCTGCTGGACCCGGCCGCCACCGGTGTGGCCCGGGCGCTGCCGGTCGCTGACGGGCTGGTCCTGGTCGCTCCGGCCAGCGCGGACGCCGAGCGCGCGGTCTCGATGACCTTCGAGTGGCTCGACGGCAACGGTTACAGCAACCTCAGGGCCAACTCGGTCCTGGTCGTCAACGGTGTGAGCAAGCGCAGCCTGCCGGACGTGGACGCCGCCGAACGCGTGGCCCGCGGCCGCTGCCGCGCGATCGTGCGGATCCCGTGGGACGACCACCTGGGGTCCTCG
Source organism: Nocardiopsis oceani (assembly GCF_054777395.1). Classification (NCBI taxonomy): domain Bacteria; kingdom Bacillati; phylum Actinomycetota; class Actinomycetes; order Streptosporangiales; family Nocardiopsidaceae; genus Nocardiopsis; species Nocardiopsis oceani. The sequence continues at coordinate 156,787 of NZ_BAAHAR010000001.1, read as the reverse complement.
TACACCAAGATCGACGTCGGTGCTCTGCGCTCGGCCACCAAGCGCGCCCACGGTGCCCTGGGCGGGGTCCTTGTGAACTCGGTGGCCCCGGCCTCGACTCCCTGACGTTGCTTCGGACAGTTGGCACCTGTGAGTCGGTGCCTATGGGCGATAGCGGGAGCGGGGTGGGTGTGCCCGTGGGGGTGTTGGTCTTGTGCGGGTTGCCCCGTTTCCTGCCGCTTGATGGTGGCCGTCTCCGCTGCGCGCGTCAAGGTCGTCGCCATCGAGCGCTTCGCGCATCATTGGCGCTCCACCTTGACCCGCTTCGCTGCGACGGCGGGTGGGCGGCAGTCAGGAAACGGGGGGCGTGTGGTCGGGGTGGCGACGGGTCCGGCCTTCGGCCGGGTACTGCTCCGAGTCTGCGGCCCGGTCCGGCCGTGGCCGGCCGGGTTCCTTCCCGTGGGTCTGGTTGTGTCGGCAGGCGCGTCGCAATCTAGTGGCCGGTCGGCGACGAAGGGCCCGTTCAGGCGGGGCGGGTGGCTGGGCGCGTCCCACCGGTCTGGCGGCTCGGTGGTGGGTGGCCTATACGGGTGCGGGTGGTGTCGGTGAACCGGTCGGGTGTGGGTTCCAGGGCATCGAACCCCCCTGTTGGAGTCATTTTGGGCGCCGAGATTGCCTCCTGGGAGGGGGTTCACTGGCCCGGGTGCTTCCGGGAGGGGGCTCGGTGCCCCAGGCGCCCCCATGTGGGGGTAGCGGGCGCCCCCCGGTGGGCGCCCCACACGGAGGTAGACCCGGTGTCTGAAACTGGCCCGGCGAAGATGACCGCTGTGTCCGAAACCGGTTCATCCCCGATGATCTTGCCCCCAGCTCCACCCTCGGCCGTCGAGGGTTGAGACAGGGGCAAGATCATCGTTGGAAAGGGGGCCCACCCCTGACCGAAAGTCCGGTGGGACGCGCCCGGCCATGCGCCCGGCCTGTTCGGGTCCTTCGTCGCTGGCTGGTCACTGGATTGGGACGCGCTGGCCGATGAAGCCGGGCGGATGGGCAGGGATCCGGCCGGTCACGGCCGGACCGGGCGAAGCCCGGCCCTTCGGGCCGAAGGCCCGGGGCCCGAAGGGCCCCTTGGGGCCCCGACCACACGTCCCCCGTTTCCTGACTGCCGCCCACCCGCCGTCGCAGCGAAGCGGGTCAAGGTGGAGCGCCACCGATAGCGCGCCAGCGCTTCGACGGCGACGACCTTGACGCGCGCAGCGGAGACGGCCACCATCAAGCGGCAGGAAACGGGGCAACCCGCACTGGCGCGGAATCCTCGCCCCAGTAGGCAATCCCCACTCCAGCGGGGCACCCCCACTCCAGCGGGGCACCCCCACTCCAGCGGGGCACCCCCACTCCAGCGGGGCACCCCCACTCCAGCGGGGCACCCCCACTCCAGGTGGGTAGAGCCGGTTCTGGTGGGTGGGGCCGGCCGTCCCAGCCGGACACGCCTAGGAGGTCCGGTTGCCTCCGGCCACCTGTTCCGCTTCGACGCGGTCGGCTTCGGTGACCACGCGGCGCAGGGCGGGGACGGACAGCGCGAAGGCCACCAGGATCAGCGTCCCGGAGGCGAGGGGCACGTAGTACAGCTCCACGCGCCCCAACAGTCCGGCCAGGAGCGCGGCGACGGGCCCGAACGCCGTCCCCGACACCGCGACGATCGACATCACCCGGCCCAGCTGGTGGCGGGGCACGATGAGCTGGATGGCGCCGAGCATGACGATGTTGGACGCGGTGATCACGAAGCCGAGAACGACCCAGGCGGCGACGGCCGCGTAGGCGTTGGGTGCCAGGCCGAAGCCGAGGAAGCACAGCCCCGTGAGGGAGAACAGGACCAGTTCCAGCCGAAAGCGGCCGACCCGCACGACCATCGGTCCCGCGGCGGCGGCGCCGAGCACGGCGCCGACCGCGGAGGAGCCGACGAACACGCCGTACAGCGAGGGCGGTACCCCGAAGTGGTCCTGGGCCAGCAGCACCACGACTGCGCTCAGCCCCATGAAGCCGGCGTTCAGCGCGATGTTGGGGAGCAGGATGGGACCCAGGGAACTGCCCCGGAAGACGAAGGTGAACCCCGCGCGCAGGTCTGCCAGGGGAGAGGGCCGCGCACCGGGTTCGGCGCCGTCACCGGCGGGGGCCGCGGGGCGGCGCACCGCCAGGGGCAGGCCCAGCAGGACCAGGGCGCCCAGCAGGTAGGCGGCACTGTTGGCGGCCAGCGGCAGGGCGGCCGCCACGGCGAACAGCAGACCGGCCAGGGGGCTGCCCGCGAAGTCCTGCGTGACGGTCTTGCCGCCTTCGAGGCGGCCGTTGGCGCGGTCGATGGTCCCGGCGCGGGCGACGGCCGGGAGCACCGCCCGCCCGGCGACGTCGTAGAACACCTCACCGGTCATGACGGCGAACATCACCGCGTACAGGACCCAGATGGTCGCCTGGTCGGCGGCGACGAGCGCGGCCAGCGCGACCATGGCGCCCGCGCGGACGACGTTGGCGCCCACCATCAGGCGGACCCGGTCGAAGCGGTCCGCGATCACCCCGGCGGCCAGCCCGAACAGCAGCCAGGGCAGGTAGCGGGCGGCGATGAGCCCCGACACCAGGAGCGGGTCGTTGGTGAGCATCGCGGCCACCAGCGGCAGCGCGACGATCATCATGCCGTCGGCGAGGTTGCTGGACAGGCTTCCGATCCAGAACCGGTTGAAGTCGCGCCCCATGCCGCGCCCCATGCCGCGCGTCGAACCCCGCCCCGAGCCCTGTCCCATGCCCCGCCCTGCCGCTGTGTCGGTGCCGCCAGGAGGGACGGCGTTGCCCCTGGGGCTCACGGGTGAACCCCAGGGGTGGGCGATCCTACTGGCCCGCGGGCGTGGTGTCCCTGGAGGCCAGGAACTCCGGTCGGGCGTCGTTGGCGCTGAACGGCTTCGTGCAGGCGTTGTCCACGCTGTTGAACACCACGAACACGTTGGAGCGCGGGTACGGCGTGATGTTGCCGCCGGAGCCGTGCATGCAGTTGGAGTCGAACACGGTCGCCCCGCCGGCCCTGCCGGTGAGGACGTCGATGCCGTGCTGTTCGGCCAGCATCGTCAGGGACGGCTGGTCCGGGGTGCCCACGTGCTGGCTCTTCAGGGAGGAGCGGTAGTGGTCGTCCGGTGTCTCTCCCACGCACGACACGAAGGTCTTGTGCGACCCCGGCATGATCATCAGGGCGCCGTTGTGGGTGAAGTTATCGGTGAGCGCAACCGAGAAGCTGACGGCGCGCATGCGGGGCATGCCGTCCTCGGCGTGCCAGGTCTCGAAGTCCGAGTGCCAGTAGAACGATCCGCCGCCGAAGCCGGGCTTGTAGTTGACCCGGCTCTGGTGCACGTACACGTCGGAGCCCAGGATCTGGCGGGCGCGGTCGACGAGGCGGGGGTCGTTCACGAGATCGCGGAAGACCTTGCTCACCTTGTGTACCTCGAACACCGAGCGCACCTCGTCGGAGGTGGGTTCGACGACGACGCGCTCGTCGGCGCGCAGCGCGGGGTCGGTGCTCAGCCGCTTCAGTTCGGCCGTGTAGGCCTCCACCTCCTCGGGGCTGACGATCGACTCGACCTGCGTGTATCCGCGGCGGTCGTAGCCGTCGAGCTGTTCCGGGGTGAAGGGGCCGCCATCGGTGCCGTTCCAGATGACGGGGTCCCTGCGGTAGAGCAGGGCTGGCTCAGGGGCCTTGCGGGTCGGGTACTCGTCCGCGGTAGGAAGGTCCATTTGCAGAGTCATGCCGTTCCCCTCGGTGAGGGTGCTCCTCTCAGGTCGGGGTTTCTCCGTACGACTCGCGAACTTAACAAACTTACCCAGGGGGCATTTGTGGTGACCTTTCCGCCGTGTGTTTACAAGATTCCCGACTGGGTATTACTACTATACTATATGGGGGAAAATAGGGGGATCGGAGGCGGCCTTTTTGGTTCGCCTTCGGTTGTTCTCCGTGCTCACCTGCACGGTGTCGCCGAGGGTGACGGTCCGATAATCCGGGGCGCTCTGTTCTGCATCGTCCCAGGTCGTCCCTTTATGGCAATGGTTAGTCAAGCCTAAGGTGCCCGGTTGGAACTTTTCATGTGATCTATTTCACATGAACTCGGTGCGTCCGACGGTGCAATGGCTGCGCCCCCTCAAGCGCCCCACAAGCGCTCCCGCAGATGGCCTTGGCGCGGCCCGCTGTGCGGGCCCCGCAGCACTCTCCGTGATCCCCGTCGGTGTCCCGCGACCGCCCTCCGTGTCGATCGCGGTATCCCCGGCTTCACACGGAATTCTTCTTCCGGGGCTGGTGTAAAAGGGTTGATTACTACACAGTAGTCACGTCCGCTTTCCTCGACCCGCTCAAGAGGAGAAAACGTGCCCCCCTTCCCCCGCGCCCTCACGCGCACGCTGGCCGCGGCCGCCGCGGCTTCCATGGCAGTGGTGCTCGGCTGGTCCGCCCCCGCGTCGGCCGACCACGTCATGCCCCCGAACATCCCCAGCGACTCCGAGGCCCAGTCCCAGCTGGACTCGCTCACCGTCGCCCCCAAGGGCCCCCAGGACGGTTACGACCGAAGCCTCTTCCCCCACTGGAACGTGGTGGACAGCCCCTGCACGTCCCGCCAGGTCGTGCTCGAACGGGACGGCCACGACGTCGTCACCGACGAGAACTGCCAGCCGACCTCCGGGAGCTGGTGGAGCGCCTACGACGAGGAGTGGGTGGAGGACGACCCGGCCGACATCAGCGTCGACCACCTGGTCGCCCTGAGCGAGGCATGGAAGACCGGAGCCGCTGACTGGTCCACTGAGCAGCGCACCGAGTTCGCCAACGACGTCAGCTCGCCCCAGCTATGGCTGGCCACCCCGTCGAGCAACAGCGCCAAGGGCGACCTGGACCCGTCGGAGTGGATGCCCGACAACACCGACGTGCACTGCGACTACGCCAAGTCCTGGATCACCGTGAAGTACGACTACGACCTCACGATCACATCCACGGAGGAGTCCAGCCTCCAAAGCACCCTCGGCACCGCCTGCTAACCCCGCTCAGGCTCGACGCCGGCTGCCTCGACGCCCCCTAGGTCGCGCCGCTGGCCTCCGGGCCGACGTTGCCTTCCCGGACGTTTTCCTGGTCGTTCCCTTCCTGGAGGTGAATCTCCTCCAGGAAGGACGCGACCTCGGTGTTGACGCGTTCGGGTTCGTCGAGCGGAGCCAGGTGCCCGGCGTCCGGGATGCTCAGGAACCTGCCCCCGGGCGCCAGCCTCGCGGCCCTGAGTACGATCTCCTCCCGGATGCCGGGCAGCTTGTCGTGCTCGCCGTGCATCCACAGGGACGGGACCGCGAGCTTGTGCAGCCGCGGGGCGAAGTTCACCCGCATCCGCCAGGGCCCGAACATCTCGATCTGCCAGTCGTCCAGCGCGCCCTCACGGTGGCGGAGCCCGTCGCGCAGCTCGTCCATGACGATGTCCATCAGCTCGTCGAAGTCACGCGTGTCCTCGCCGTGCGTGTGGACCCCCGCCATCGTCTTCCGCATCCAGCTGGGGGAGTTCATCCATTTCAGGTACCAGCGCATGAGCGGCCCGCGCCGCGACATCAGCCAGATGAGGAACTGCCACGGTCGGGAGTCCTCTAGGGCGCCGGGGCCGATGGCGACCAGCGCGTTGACGCGTTCGGGGCGGGCGAGCGCGTAACCCGTCCCGACCCCGCCTCCCATGGACAGTCCGACGATCGCGGTCCGCTCGATGCCGAGCTCGTCGAGCAGCTCGTCGATGGTCCGCTCGATACGGGGCTGGTCCACGGTGCCCGTCCAGGGGCGGGACCCGCCGTGCCGGGGCAGGTCCGGGACCACGACGTTCCACTTCGTCGCCAGCGCAGGCACGAGGTGGCGCCAGATGATGTGGGCGTTGTCGAGCATCGAGCCGTGCAGGAGCAGCACCGGCGGGGCGTCGGTGGGCCCGGCCCGGTGCACACGCAGTGGGCCTTCGCTCAGGCGTAGGTCCTGGTAGCTGTCGTACATGTCGGTGGAACGGTTCGTCATGTCGGTCCCCTCAGGTCGTTCATGTCGGTTCTCTCTGGTGGTTCTGGTCGTTCTGGACGGTCAGGTTGTCGAGCAGCTCGGAGTGGGCTTTGCGGGCGGCTTCGGTGTCCCTGGGGCCGTCGGTCGACTCCCAGCCGGCGGAGATCAGGTCGCCGACCATGTCCACGGTCCGGCTCAGCTGGTCGACTGAGATCGGGCCCAGCGCGGCCGAGGCGTTGATGAGCCCCACGGAGAACACCGACATCACCAGCGACGCGGCGGCGGGATCGACGTCGGCCCGCACCAGCCCCGCCCGCTGCAGCTCGGCGGTGTACTCGGTGAGCCAGTCCAGGCGCGGCCGGTAGCGGTCGGGCCCCTTGTCGGTGACGAAGTCGCCCAGGGTCTCGGAGTCGGCCAGGTAGAAGGCGAGCATCAGCTCGTCGGCCAGCAGCGCCCGCAGGCCGATGCGGTACGCGGCGGACAGCGTGACCGGTTCCTCGAACGCGGCGACCTCGGCGCGCACCGTCCGGGTCAGGGAGCGCACGGACCGGTTCAGCAGCGCTTCGAGGAGGTCCTGCTTGGCGGGGAACTCCAGGTAGAGCGCGCCCTTGGCGACCCCCGCGCTCTTGGCGATGCCGGACATCGTGGCGCGCTGGTAGCCCTTCTCCAGGATGATCGAGCGCGCGTGGTCCAGGATCACGTTGGCGCGGTCGGGGATGGTGGGGCGAGGGATGTCGGTCTCCTTCGTTCGATCGTAGTGACCATATTAAGATATTTGGTCACTACGGTCCAGAGGCCCCCCGGAAATCTCCGGCGAATCCCCCGAGAATCCACGTCAGTGCTGGTCCCAGCCCCTGCCCGGATCACCCCGCTCGCTTTTCGGCCTCATCCCGCGATTCCGGCCCGTCCCGGGTTCCTGGCGCACCGAGGCCTCGGCTTCTCAGTGCTCGCCGGATGCAGCACTATGGGTGATGGCTATAGCCACAGGGCGGAACTCGTCAGCGCTGTCACGAGGAAGGGCTAGCAGATGACCGGCACCAGGGGCACCCGGGGCGCGACCCGCCTCGCCGTCCGCTACTTCGACGACCGCGTGCTCTTCAGCGACAACGAGGCCTGGGCCTACTTCCGGCTCCCCACGGTGTCCTACGAGTTCACCACCCCCGAGGAACGCCAGGCGCTCGCCACCAACATCACCATCGCGCTCGCGGCCATCCGCATGAACGACGCCGAGGTGCACCTGCGCGTCGCCCACCGCACCTACCCGGCGGCCCAGTGGGCCACCAGGCTGGACGGGACCGCCGACGGCGGGTCGGGCTGGTACGAGTACCTCGACGAGATGTACCGGCACGTGTGGGCCAAGGACTTCTGGACCAAGGAGGTCTACCTCGGCGTCCGGCTCGGCATCCGCAACGCCAGCGTCGGCATGGGCCTGTTCGCGGGGATCTTCGGCGCCTACCAGCGCACCGAGCAGGTCCTCGGGATCAACGACGACTCCATCGACGAGAAGGAGATCGCCCGCTGGACCGATCAGTCCGAGCGGCTGGGCCGCGCCCTCATGGCCAGCTCCCTGCACGCCCGGCACGCCACCTCCGACGAGGTCGCATGGCTCATCCGGCACGCGGTCAGCGGCACCGCCGAGGAGATCCTCCCCTCCGCCGCGGGCCGCCGCACCTGGGGCCGGGGCGAGATCGAGCAGCTCGTGGACGGGGTCATCCACAACGGGCGGTCCATGCTGCGGCTGGAGCAGCCCGCCGGGTCCACGTACGTGGCCTTCCTGTCGTTCTCCCGCTTCCCGGACCTCATGCCCTTCCCCGACGGCGAACCGTGGCTGCACCACGCGGACGCGCTGCCGTTCCCCGTCGAGCTCTCACTCCGCATGAAGCTCGTCCCGCCGGCGAAGGCCTCCAAAGACGTGGGCCGCAAGCTCGCGCACGCCCGCGACATGGACGCCCACATCCGCGAGGCCGGGGTGGAGGCGCCCATCGCTCTGGCCGAGCAGATCGACGCCGCCCGCATGCTGGAGCACGGCATCACCAAGGAGCGCCTGCCGTTCGTGTACGGCTGGCACCGCCTCATGGTCTCGGCGCCCACCGAGCGGCTCCTGGGCCAGCACGTCGAGGCGGTCGTGGAGCACTACCGCGACATCGGCATCGACGTCATCAACTCCACCGGCGACCAGTTCTCCCTGCTCAGCGAGTCGCTGCCGGGCGACCGTATCCGCCTCAACGCCTACGCCCAGCGCCAGCCGCTGCGCACCATCGCGGGCGGGATGCCCACGGCCACCGTCGACGTCGGCGACCGGGTGGACGGCTCGGGCGGCGGCTGGGTCGGCCCCTACGTCGGCGAGACCATCGGCCGGGCCCGTTCCATCGTGCACTTCGACCCCATGGTCGCCGCGGCCCGCAACCGCCCCACCGCCATCGCCATCACGGGTGAGCCCGGCGGCGGCAAGACCACGCTCGCGCTGCTGATGATCTACCAGCTGGCCCTGCGCGGGGTGACGGTCGCCGCCATCGACCCCAAGGGCGACGCGGAGTCCCTCGTGGAGCTGCTCCAGCACCGCGGCCGCAAGGCGCGGATCATGTCCCTGGGGTCGGCTCAGCCCGGCCTCCTGGACCCCTTCGCCTTCGGCGACGACCTCTCCGCCAAGAAGACCATGGCCACCGAGACGCTGCGCCTGCTGCTGCCCCGGATGAGCGAGGAGCGCGAGTCGGCGATGATCCAGGCGGTCGCCACCGTCGCCAACCAGCCCCAGCCGTCCCTGGCCAAGGTCGTCGACCACCTCGTCTCCTCCGACGACGCCGCCTCGCGCAACCTGGGCGCGGTGCTGGGCTCGATGGCGGAGATGCGCCTGGCCTCGCTGTGCTTCGACCCCCAGGGCGAGGCGCGCATCGACACCGAGGGGTGGACCACGGTCTTCACCCTGGGCGGGCTCACCCTGCCCGACTCCGGCGTGCGCCGCGACGACTACTCCTACGAGCAGCGGCTGTCCGTGGCCCTGCTGTACCTGGTCTCCCAGTTCGCCCGGCGCCTGATGAACGGCCTGGACCGGCGCCTGCCCAAGGCGATCTTCCTCGACGAGGCCTGGGCGGTCACCTCCACCCCCGAGGGCGCCAAGCTCGTCCCCGAGGTCTCCCGGATGGGCCGCTCCCGCAACACCGCGCTCATCCTCGTGTCCCAGAACGCGGGCGACATGCTCAACGAGCAGGTCACCAACTGCCTCTCCTCGGTGTTCGCCTTCCGTTCCAGCGAGGCGCACGAGGTCGCCGACGTGATGTCGCTGCTCGGCGTGGACAGCAACGAGGACCACATGGCGGTGCTGCGCAATCTCGGTAACGGCGAGTGCCTCTACCGCGACCTCGACGGCCGCGCCGGGCGGATCGGGGTCGACCTGGTCTCCGAGGGCCTGCTGCGCTGGCTGGACACCAACCCCACCCGCGAGCGGCCCGCCAGCGAGACCCTGGTGTCCCTCGACGGCCGAGGCCGGTAGGGGCCGGTAGGGGTCGTTAGGGGCCGCTCCGGCAGGTGAGGGCCGGTGGAAGTGGGCCGGTAGTCAGGGCCGGTCCGCTGTGGGACAGACCGTTCCCGTGCAGGTCAGGTAGGTTCTTGCCCGATTTTTGGGGACAACGGGGACAAAGCGGTGCGAGGAGTCAGGTTCGGGGCGCGACCAGGATGGGGATCAAGGAGGGTATCGCCTTCCGACCACCTCTCCTCCTCCGCTGACTCACCCCGCACCCCAGGACACCCACCACTCACGAGGGACGCCCATGAGTGAGGACGTCATCCGGCCGCGCCCCGTTGTCGACACCGCTCTCCCCGAGGAACTCCGTGAGGAGATACTCCGGGAGTCCGCCCCCTCCCCGCGCCACGCCCGCCCCGACGCGGAACCCCTGAGCCGTGCCCTGCGCCTGGGAGAGGCCGGGATCCAATTGATCGGGGTCGGCCTCACCCTGCTCGTGGCCCTGGTCATGGTGGGCTGGTACCTGGGCATGGTGGTCGCCAGCATCAGCGTGGTCGCCTACGTCACCGCACTGACCCTGCGCCGCGAGGCCAACCCCGCGGTACGGCTGTTCGGCGCCCTGTTCGGCGGCGCCACGGTCGCGACCGCGCCCCTGTGGATGTTCGACCTGCTGCCGGCCTCCCCGCCCACCGGTGCCCCCTGGCTGCTGTTCGCGCTGCTGGTCGGAACGGTCACCGCGGACACCCTCACCGTCCAGGACCGGCAGAGCCCGGCGGAGCGGTACCGGGACCGGCTCCTGCTGCCCGACGACCTAAGCGCGGCCGACCACGGCCTGCTGGTGAAGGTCCAGCAGACCATCGACCGGGTCACCGACGCCCGCGCCGAGCTGGGCGCCGCCGAGCCGGGCTGCGCCGACGCCCTGGACACCGCCCGGGGGCTGGCGGTGCTGCGGGAACAGGAGTGGCGGATCGCGTCGCTGCTGTTCCGCCAGCGCGAGCTCCGCCGCGAGTACCTCCGCCGGTGGCAGCAGGCCTCGTCGGCCCGGGTGCGGGAAGTCCTCGAACCCCAGCGCGTACACCTCCAGGCCACCGAGGACCACATCCGCCGCCGAGTCGGGCAGATCGAGGAGTACGGCCGGCTGGTGGACTCCGCGGCCCTGGCCCACCGCGAGTGGGAGCAGTGCCAGGAGGTGCTGGACTCGATGGGGGACTACGCCGGCCTGCGCGCGGAGGCCTCGCTGCTGTCCGCGCGCTCCCCGGAGGTGGCCGAGCTCGCCGGCACCGCGGAGGCCGCCCGCCGGATCCGCGACGAGAGCGTGGTCAAGGTGCGGGCGGCCGTGCGGGACCTGACCGCGGTCCCGGAGGCCTAGGCCTCGTTCTGGTCCGCGTCCCGGAGCTGGAGCCAGCGGGCGCGGGCCAGCACGGCGAGGGTGAGCAGGCCGAGGCATCCCCAGGGCAGTAGGGACGCGGTGACCAGCGCCGACACCCCGTAGGTGTTGAACGCGGCCGGGTGGCTCGTGGCCAGGAAGGCCAGGAGCAGCAGGACGGTCAGCCACACCGCGACGGGGAGGGCGACCCCGGCGTGGGGAGCTCTCCGGTGGCGCACGGCGAGCAGCGCCGTGTAGCCGCACAGGGCGAGGGCGAACACGGACTCCAGGGACAGGAGGTTGACCGGAAGGCCGAAGGGGGCCAGCTGGGGAACCGCCACGGCCAGGATGAAGACGGCCCCGGCTGCGGCCACCAGCCACGGCAGGACGAGGACCCGGTGGGCCGCCAGGACGAGCAGTCCGAGCAGGGCGAGGGCACAGCCCCACATGACGTACACGCGGATGCGGGCGGCGGTGTCGGGCGCGGCGATCGCCGGTCCCAGGAACCAGTCCAGCGAGGCCACCCGCAGCACTGCGAGGGAGGTCGCGGCGCACCACAGCTCCAGCCAGGCGCCGCGCGGCATGTGGGCCCGTTCGGCGTGCAGGAGCACCAGGACCAGGAGCAGCGAGGTCCAGATCAGCGGGCTGGGCAGGTACCAGGCCACTCGGTCGTGGGGGAGCACGGCCGACACCAGGGCGAAGACCGCGAAGCTGAGCAGCGCTGACGCGCCCAGCTGCGGGCGCGTACAGAGCACCCGTTCCGGCAGGCGGAGGGCGCGCTCGGGTAGGCGGAGGCCCCGCACCGGCTGGCGGAAGGCCCGTTCGAGCAGGGGGAGGCGACGGAGCTGGAGGGTGGGCACCGTTGGTCACCGTTCAATGGGAGGGCGGCGCCCGCCGGGTAGGGAGGGCGCCCGCGGAGAAACGAAGGCGCCCGCTCAGTCTGGCACCTCAGCGCGCGGCCGGATACGGACACGAGAGCTTCCCCGGTTCTCCTCACATGGGCGCTGAGGTTCTGAAAGATTGGGCGAATGACTGATGACTGGGCGCGCGGCGAGCGTTCCTTCGCCGCCATCCGGGAGAAGGTGGCCGTCATGGTCGCCACCGGCAGGCTCGGGTTCCCCGAGGTCCTGGAAGGTGCCTACCACGATCTCGTGGGCATGCGGGGCGACCCCGAGCAGTACCGTCTCGGAAGGGACAACCCCAGAGACCTGGGGGCCACGGAGGTCTACGACATCGTGGACCGGGCGTTCGCGGGACACCTGCGCAGACAGCGGAAGTGGCCGGTGCGCACCGACGTGGAACGGCTGGAGCGGGCGCGCCAGGCCCTGGCGGGGCTCGGGATCCCGGTGTTCGAGGCGGTCGAGTGCTGTGACGGCTGCCTGGAGCACCTCGGCGGGGAGTCCTACCTGTGGGAGCTGGCGGAGGAACAGGATCCCGAGGCCAGGACGGTGGTCTACTTCTACGACTCCGACATCGAGCTCGCTCTGCTCGGCGGCGGGCTGTGGATGGCTTTCTCGGCGGGCGGGGAGGGCCGTACGGGTGCTGCCGCCGCGGAGATCCTCGAGGTGCTGCACGCGCACGGTCTGGACGCGCACTGGCCGGACGACGAGGTTCCGCGTATCCGGGTGGACATGGAGTGGTGCCGTCGCCGTCACGGCCGCCTCGCAGCGCATCCGGGCCCCTGCGCCACCCAGGAGCCGGTGGTGCGGGTGGGGTTCAGCGGTCCGCCGCTGCACACTGCGCTGCCGTGGTGGGGTGAGTTCCACGAGCTGGAGTCTTCGGTCCGGGAGTTCGCCCGGCTGGCCCTGCCCTGGCTGCCGACGGGGCTGACGGTGGCGGTGACCAGTCTGATCACCGGTTCGTCGATCTGCCTGCAGCGCGATTTCGACCGGATCCGCGTGCTGGGGACCGGGCGGCTCCTGCCGAGGAAGCACCTGGACGAGATCCTCAGCCGCTGGGCGGTGGACGGTTCGCTGCCGTCGGAGGACGCGCCCGCGGAGCCGCACGGGCTGCTCGACGTCAGCCACGACGATGTGCACAGCAGGGGGATCGGCAGCTCCGACCTGCCGGTTCTGCTGGAGTTGGCGGAGTGCCGGGCACTCCTGCGGCGTACGACCCCGGCGCCGGGCACCTTCGTGGTGGTTCGTGCGTTCAACGGGGTGTGCGTTCAGATGCTGTGGCAGGAGGATCACACGGTGTGGATGGAGACCCCGGACCCGGTGGCCCGGGTCTCCTACGGCCGCTTCGGCACGCTCGCCGAGGCGGAGACCCTGATCTGCCAGCTCGCCGAGGAGGGGAGTTCGGGCCTGCCCGACCATCCCGGGGCGCACACGGTGCACTGGCACTGAAGGTGCGCGGGCCGTGAAGGACCGGTCCTGCTGAAGCCCTCCCGGGGGCCAGCGGGCCGCACCCGGAACCCCCTCCGGTCCCCACGACCGGACGACCAGCCACGACCGACCAGCCACGCAGCACGGAACCGCTGAGGACCACCACTGGACAGCCCGGGCGTCGACCGTCCCGTCGCCCGGGCCCTGGGGAATCCGGTGGTCTTGTGCGGGACCGGAACCCCCGGGCGGACTCGGCGGACCCGGTTGCTGTCGGCGTGCCCGTGGTCCCGCGGTTGTCCACGGTCCCGAGGTTGTCCACAGCCCGGGGAACAGCCGCTCGCTCAGGAATCCGGATCCGGCTTACCGTCGATATCGGGGGTGCCTCCACCCCCACCCGCTTCGTGCTGCCCGCAACCGACCGGCCGGGGACGGGCGGGGCCGGATCGCGTCGCGGCATACGCGCGTGCCGCGGGCCGGGTGACGGATGACACAGAAAAGGTCCTGCCGCGCGCTCCGGGAAATGGTCGGGGGTGAAGAATCCCCGGTCAGCCGGAAAAGCGAAACACGAGCTCAAGCCCTCACCTTGGAATCCACCGAAGACGCGCAGTCCACAAGGCCGATGCGGTGAACCCGCTGTGCCCGCCCCGGGACGCAGGGGATTTTCGCGATGCTGTAGCACGGGACGCGGTAAAAATCGGGTGTCAGCCGAGTCTGAGGAGAGACCATCACCGTCACCACCAAGTCCCCCGCCCCTCTGGCGGCTGCGAGCCGGGCCGTTGTGTTCGCCCTGACCGCGTGCTCGTCCGCCGAGGACTTCGATTTCACCGACACCTTGAGGGAACCGGCCGAGAGCATCGAATTCTCTGTTCCGGACGATCTCGTCGACCTGGACGAGGAATACGCGGAGAACCGCCTGTTCGAATCTATGACCCTCACCGCGGTCGAGTCCGACGACCCGTCCGAGTGCGCTGTGGAATACGAGTTCGATTACGCCGACGACGGCCTCGAGCGCCTCATCCAGTTCGTCGAGGACACCCCCAATGAGGACCGGTCGGGGGAAGAACGCATGGCTGCCCTCCTGACCGGCAGCAGCGAGAGCGAGATGGCCGAGGACTACACCTCTGGTGTGCGGACCCGGTCGTGCGCCACATCTCCGACCGACGATGAGAACACCGTGGGTGCGTCCCTCGGTCACATCGTGGAGGAGGACGGGGAGGACCCGGAGCGGGTCGCCTTCGCCAGTGCCCGTGTCGCCGTCATGCAGGGCGGTGAACTGTACGTCCAGGAGCCCGAGGTCACGGAGGAGTGGGAGCTCGACTCCAACGGCAACTGGCTCCGGGTGGGCGACTAGGCTCCGCCCCCACCCGCCCTTACCCGTTCCCGGGCTCTCCGTCTCCAGCCCTTCCCGGGCTGTCCGCCCCTTTCCCGGTCTCCCCCCCCTGCCCCCGGCGTCAGCCCAGGCCGAAGTGGGCGCGCGCCCGCTTCGGGGCGACCAGCAGCCCCACGGTGGTCAGGGTGTAGAGCAGCATCATCGAGAAGAGGGTGAGCAGCGCCGGTGTGTAGAGGAGCACCGCGACCATGATGAGGGCCAGGGACACCGCGGCGACGCCCTGCATGGCCAGGACCAGCGCGTAGACCAGGCGGGAGCGGCTGAGCAGCCCGAAGGTCGCGCAGGCCGACATCAGCCCCCAGGTGCCGGGGACGAGCACGGTGCCCCAGCCGGAGACGAAGCCGCCGCTGCCCAGCTGCACCAGGGCCAGGACGGTGATGAGGAACAGGATCAGGGCGTTGAGGCCCAGCATCACCACGGCGGTGAGCACGCTCGCGGGCCGCTCCGTGTCCGCCCGGGAGCCGTAGCCGCTCTGGGCGGGCGGGGAGTCCGGGTTCCGGCCGGTGTGGCCGACCCCGTGCAGGAACCGCATCCCGGCGTCGGCGGGCAGGGCTTCGGGAGCTCCGGGTGATCCGGGGTTCCCTGGGCCTCCGGGGGCTCCCGGGGATCCGGCCGGCATCCGCGCGTTCCCGCCGGGGTCGGGCCGCCCGGCCATCGCGTACGGGGGCGCCAGGGCGTACCCGCCGGCCTGGGGCCCGCTCGGGTGGCGCTGCGCCTGCTGCGGGGCCTGCTGACCCTGCCGGGGGTGCGCGGGTGGTGGCGGCTGCTGGGGCCCGCTGGGCGGCCGCTGGCCCTTGGCCGGGGTACCGGGGCCCGGGATCACGTAGGGGTTGGGGGCGTTGCCCCCGGACCGGGGACCCGCTGCCCCAGCGGGGGCGTCCGCCGGGAGCTGACTGCCCTGGCGGTCCTGGCCGCCCTGACCGCCCCGTGCCGACTGTTCAGCCTGGTTCGGGCCGCTGGGGGAGCGGCGCACGGGTGCCTCGCCCTGCCCCGGCGCCTCGGCTTCCGCGGGCCTCGCGGTCAGCCCGGGCGCTTCCGCCTGCCCCTGCGCCCTGGCCTGGGGGAGGGCCGGGGCGCTGTCGGCCTCGTCCGCCTTCGCCCCCTGCACAGCCTTCTCGGCCTTCCCAGCCTCGTCCGCCCCGGACTTCCCGGGCTGACCGGGACCGCCCCCGGCCAGGTCGATCCGCTCCGTGGGGATCTCCGACAGGTCGGGCAGCGGGGCCTTCTGCGTCCGCACGTGCTTCTGCGCCGCCTGGCGCTCCCGCTCCAGCAGGTCCAGGGCCTCGCGCGGGCCCGGCCGGGCCGACACGTCCCTGGTGAGCAGCGCCCCGATCAGCGCCCGCAGCGCCGCTCCCTGCGGGGTCTTGGCGTGCTCGTTCCGGGTGAGCTCGGGCGGCACCGGCGCGGTCAGCACGGCGCTCATCATCCCGGTGATGCTGTCCCGCTTGAACGGCGAGACCCCTTCCAGCAGCGTGTACAGCGTTACCCCGAGGCTCCACAGGTCCGAGGCGGGCAGCGCCCGGTCGCCCTCGAACCGTTCCGGGGCCATGAACTCGGGCGAGCCGACGTACACCCCGGTCTGCGTGATCGCGGCGCCCCCGTCCACGTTCGCGATCCCGAAGTCCGTCAGTACGGTCTCGTCGTCCTCGGTGAGCATGATGTTGGCGGGCTTGACGTCGCGGTGCGTCACGCCCACCGCGTGCGCGGCCTTCAGCCCGCCGAGCAGCGCCCGGGCGGCCTCCTCGACCCGGTCGACCGTCATCCGGCCCTCGGCGTCGATGTGCTCCTGCAGTGACGCGCCGGTGAGCAGCTCCATCACGATCCACGGGCTGGAGTCGTGCTCCAGTACGTCGTGGATGGTGACCACGGCCCGGTGACTGATCCGGGCGGTCGCCTGGGCTTCGCGGAGTGTTCGGGCGTGCGCGTCTGAGCGGTCGTCGTCGCTCATGCCCTCGGGCAGGAGGACTTCCTTGACCGCCACGTCCCTCTGCAGGGCGGGGTCCCAGGCGTGCCAGACGGTTCCCATACCGCCGATGCCCAGCCGTCGCCTCAGTTCGTAGCGGCCGACGGAGGTGCGCCCGGTGGTCGACATGGGGCTTCCCTTCTGGCGGTGCGGGTGGCCGCGCAGGCCGATTGGTCCGGCAAACCAGCTCTGGGGGAGCCGTGGTTCCGGGGGAGGCCCGTCAGTTCTGCGCGGGCGGTGGGGTGACCGCCGTTTCGTGGACTGTCTCAACCGACCTCTCACTGTAAGCCTGAAAGAGGCCCTTGACTGCGGGGGCAACGGAAGGTGACCGAAAGTGGTCAGAGCCAGAACCTCGCGTTTCAGGTGCTTTCCGGCGTCCGAACCGCCTTTCGCTGGGCCGGTCGGGCCAGGGCCGGCAGTCGATCGGTTTCGGTGAAGGCACAGGCGGGAGCGGTTTCCGGCGGGTCGGAAAAGTCCTTTTGTGGCCAGAGTCAGTAAGGGCGGTCGGCATTTCGCCTCTAGGTGCTCAATCCCTGTACATATGCCGTCCCGACTTCGGTGGAGAGTACTGGGGGATGGCCGGCCGCGACCCACGGTGACCGCCCCAGGTGCTCAGTCGACGGACGCGTCCGACTGCCCTCTACTCTCCTCCTCTCGGACAGCCGACCCCCAACACCGCTCTCGGCAGGGCAGTCGGTGTCGGCCCCTAACCGGTGAACTCCACCAGGGCACCGGGGCGCCCGCAGCCGTTGTCGCCTTCCCAGCCGATGAGGCCGTCCGGTTCGGCCTGGACCAGGGGGCCGCAGAAACTGCCCTCCTCGGCCGTGTCCAGCGTGGCGACGTCCCCGTTCCCGTCCCACACATCGACCCGACCGGGGTGGGTGGCCACCAAGCCGGTCCCGGGGTGGTGGAACAGGGAGCCCTGGTTGAAGGGGTGCGTGTCCGCGAGGTGCGGCGGCTCGAAGGAACGGCTCTCGTCCTCCATGACGATCTCGGCGTTGCCCCACGCGTCAACGTCCCAGATCCGGGAGACCGCGGCGCCGCTGGCGGCGACATAGCGGGTTCCGTCCGGGGCCACCGCGATGCCGTACCGCCGCGCTTCTTCGGAGACAGCAGAGCCATCGGAGCTGTCGGAGATACGGACCTCGGTGGTGAGTGCGGTGGCTTCACCGGCCCGGTAGGAGACCTGGTACAGGCTTCCGCCGCTTTCCGCCAGGGCGATGACTGCGTCACCGTCTACGGTCGTGTCGTGCACGGCGAAGCCGCCGTTGCCTTCAGGGCCCGCATGGCCTTCGTGTTTGTCTTCGTGATCGCCGGAGAACGCGACCTGCTCCCAGGAGTGGTCGTCCAGCGAGAGCACGAGGAAGTCGTCCGTCCGCGGCACGTTACCGGCCACCACCACGTGGCCGTCGACGTACTCGGCCTTGGCGGCCGCGCGGCCTTCGGGGGCGTCCGGCAGCGCGGCCCACTCGTCGTCATCGGGGCGGTACAGGGCACCTTCGGCCGAGAAGTTACTCCGTTCGTCCGGCGGCCCCGATCCGACGGCGTAGCCGCCCCACACGAAGAGCGCCTCCCCGGTCCACACGCTGGCGTGGTGGCTGCGCGCGCTGAGCACGGAGTCCGCCACCGACCGCCACCTGCTCTCCGCCGGGTGGAAGACGGCGCCGTCGGAGTGGTGGGTCCTCGCCTCAGGTGTTCTCCCGCCCCAGATGATCAGCTCTTCGCCGGTCCAGACCTGCGCGTGGAATTCGCGGCCCTCGAGCTGGGCGCCGTCGATCCCTTCGACGCTCACACCGATGGGTCCGTCCGCTTGGTCGGGTGCTGAGCACGCGGCAGCGATGATGACAGCGGCAAGGAGGCCCGAAGCCCTCCGCGGATACGGGCTCATTCGCTTATCCAAGAGATGCGGCCGTCAGCCGGACTGCTGAGGCGGGAGACGCGTATCTCTCCGGCATCGTGATCCTCTTCTCGCGGGGGAATGCGTGTGGGGAAGCCTTGCACCGAGGCCGCGAGGAACGCTAGCAGGAACATGTTCTGCGCCCAGGGGCCAGGTGTGGAGGTGGCCGGTGCGTACTCATCACTCGTGAGCCATACGCACCTCAACGACAGTCTCTTCGCCGCTGGTGATGAACATGTCTTCGAGGACTTTCTTTTCTTCCTCTTCACTGTGGCCACCAGGTTCGATGGGGCAAATGAAGGTGAAATGGTATTCGCCCTCAGGGAGTGGCACTCGAAAGGTTCCATCGTCACTGCTCCTGTACCCTTTTTCGGGTATTGGTTCGTCGGGGATATCCAAGGGCTCAGGTGAGATGGAACATTCACCGATAGGGTGGCCATCGGCAGATAGTATTTTCCCCGTTAGTTCCCCCCGGGGGTCGCCCGACCCGGATGTGCCGCATCCAGAGGAAAGCACGATGCCGAGCCAGGCGACCACTGCACACAAAACTCTACTGATACCGGATCAACTCCGCACCTCCGTCGGACATCCACTCCGCGTAGTTCTCAAGGACCCGCGGCACAAATCTCACTCCATGGTTGTAGTCACGCAGGTTCATCGGGCCGGAGGAGTGGATGGCGATTGCGCAGTGGTAATCGCAGTCAAGGGTGGGATTGCCGATGCGCACCGGGCTTCCGCTCTGGCCGGGTGTGGTGTCGATCCTATAGAGCAGCTGGCGCGCATGCGTATGTTCGATGGGGCCGTTGTGGAACCACTGGCTGTTACTTGGGGACTTCTCTGCAGGGTATCCGTTGATGGTCGCTGCCAGTCCGTCCATGGAACCCGAACCGATCGACATCCCCAGGGTCCCGGTCCACTCTCCGATGGTCCCTTGGTAGGGGTCTGGGCACATGGCCCTGAGGTACCCGTAGTCAAATTGGAAGTCCTCGTCCTCAGTCCAGCCGACCACGGATGTTGCATTGAGTCCCACGCAGGTGCCGAAAGGCGTCTCATGCGCATCTCTGGCTGGGTGGATGACGAAGTTGCGATTCCATCCCCCTCCCTCCTTCCCTTCGCCGTGGGTGTAGAGGCAGTGTCCGGCGGTAGCGATGTCTTCCGGGCCGTAGGCGAATCCGGTGCAACTCGCGGCGCTACCATCGGGAGTTTCGAAGGTAATCAGATAGGATGCGGCGCTGGGATAAGTGGTCGTAGGGGTGGCGCGAACCCTGTCGTCCTCACCGTAAACCACGCTTGTACCGAAGTCACCATCCAAAGCGGGTAGGTAATCCTCAGCCCCGTCTTCCCTGTCCTCTTCAACTGCGAGGTCTTCGATGTCCTCGTCGTCGAAGAGCGGAGGCTGGCCTTGGATGGACTCAACAGTTCTGGCGGGTCCTGTGCGTGGTTCCTCGATTCCGTCTGGGGTAATTGGCGTGTCTGGGGGGATCTCGTCAGCACCGGCGGCCGAGGGCATGGCCACAAAGAAAGAAGATGTCAAGAGAAGCACGGCAAGGCGCGAGGATGTCTTCATCAGGTCCCGTCTCATCTATCCAATTTTCGGGGGCGATGACAGCCTAAGGAGCCGGGGTCGGTTTTCAACATTATGGCCGAATCCGGCCATCTCGGTTCGCGTGAGACCATGCTGTTGCTTTTTCAGAGAAAGGCATATCCAACCTGGCCAGGCCGGAGTGTCAGAGACGGCGTCGGGTCACGCTGGGCAGTTTCAGGCGGGGGCGCAGGTGAGAATACCGATGGGGTATTCCTGGGCCGAGCGTTGGGGTTCCACTGCGTGGAATGAATACACTCGCGGCGCCAGTGATCTGCTTTCATCCTGCTTCGCAGAGCTTCGGTACCGGCACCGCCAGAATGATCTCCCCTGCTCACGGTAGGCGGCAGCGCAGGCCGCGCAGGAGGTTCCCGTTTCTGCGTGAGCGAGGCCCTTGTCAGGTGCAGTTGTGCGCTGTGCGCGGCGCTGTTTCTCTTCGAGGGTGGGCGCCGACGGGGTCCGCCTGCCCCTGGCCGGGGCTCCGGAGGACTAGGCGCGGTACGCACCCGTTTCCCCGGCCCCTTGAGGGCCGAGCCCGGGGAGGCAGACCACCGCCTCCCGGGCTTTTCGTGCTTTTCTTGAGCCCTGTGCGGGGCCCGCTCCGTCAGCGGGGTCTGCCCGGAGCGCAGTGCTGTTCGCACCACGGTCGCCGGGTCGCCGGGGGCACCGGTCCCCAGGATTTCGATTCTGACCGTGGTGGGGTAGAACGGGCAGCGTTAAGTGCCGGTTTTCAGTCGTGTGTGAGGAGATCATCCCTGTGCCCTCCAAGCATCTCACTCGCCCGGCGGCGGCGAGTCTGGCGGCGGTGTTCGCCCTGACCGCGTGCTCGTCTTCTGAAGCGTTCGATTTCACCGAGTCCTCGACGGGACCGGCCGAGAGTATCGAGTTCCGTGTTCCTGATGAGCTCATCGACCTTGCTGGGGAGTACGCCGACAGGCGCGTGTACGAATTCGTCACCCTCACCGCGGTTGAGTCCGATGACGTGTCGGAGTGCGCCGTGGAGTACGAGTTCGACTACTACGACGACGGCCGCGAGCGCCTCCTTGCGTACGTCGAAGAGAACCCCGACGATATCGACCGGGCAGGGGACGAGTTTATGTCGCTCATCCTGACCGGCCGGGAACTGGACGATATCGAGGTCGACGACAGCTACACCTCGGCCGTGGTTCCTGTGGCCTGCGCAGCTTCGCCGACTGACGATGAGGAGACCGCGAGCGTAAGATTCGCGTCGATGAATGAGCACGGGGACGGGCATACGGGTACGCGTTCCTTTGCTATCGCGGAAGTCGCCGTCATGCAGGGCGGCGAACTGCACGTTCAGGAGAGCGAACTCAACCATGGCTGGGAACTCGACTCGAATGACAACTGGATCAGGAGAGAGGACTAGGTGCGTTCCGTACTTGTCCCCCGGCCCTTCGGGTCCGAGCCCGGAGAGGCCGACCCGCCGCCTCCCGGGCCCTCCTTTTGTCCGCGCTCATCGGGTCCTGTGCGGGATCGGCTCCGGCGACCGCATGATCCGTCCGAGGGGGCGGCAGTCCAGCTGGTGGCTCACTGTGGTGGGGCCAGTCGGTTGCTCCGGGCTTCTCATGAGATTGCGTCTGAGCCGTCCCGCGGATGTGCGCCCGTCCTACCAGCCCCCGTTCGACGGCTGCCCCGGCGTGCGGAGTGTGTGCCGCACCGTTTCGGCCCTACGGCAATAGGGGCTGTGGTTGCAGCGGAAGACCGTACTGGTACGGGGTGCCGGTCCGGTTGGTTGCGGTATGTCCAATTTTCGCGACAGAAAGTTCTGTGACGCCGCTCATAGTCCGAGTCAGGTCAGGAAATTGTGGCCTCGACGTTTTTGGGCGTTACGGTCGCCCGTTCAAGCCTGTTACCAGCGAAAACGCGAAGAACCCCCTGCTTTGTCCACCACGTCCCCGCCACTTCCCGGGTGACAACAGGAAAACCGGTCGCGTTGTACCCAACCCCCAACCCGGTGATGGCGCACCATAGAGGATGGGGTAAAGACAAGCGGGGGCCTTGTGGTCGCGTAGGTTCGCGCGCGTGAAGCTTGCGTGCGGGGGTGTGTGGCCGGGGTCCCAGCTGTCTGCCATCGATACCTCGCCCGAACCACGACGCAGGAGCTCAGCAGATGACGCATCAGCACGTCCACCGGCGGGGTTGGCGACGCCTACTGATGACGTTCCTGATGCTGAGCGGGTTCATCCTGATCCCGTTGACCGCGGCCCAGGCCAACCCGATGTGTCCTGGAGAACCTGCTCCCTTGCCGGAGTCTGTAGGTAGTGGGTCGGACGGGCTGTTGGTTCCCCCCCAGACTCAGTCTGCTATGGAACGTTCTCCAGACGGATTGCCTCCGGACGCCAGTATGTACGGTCAATACGGAACGGCCGGGCAACAATGGCACATGATCACAGATTCCTGCGTCGACAAGATGAGTTCGGGTCCGCAAGCAACGATCGCAAATTCTGCCTGGGATCTCTCCAAGACCATCAATCAGTCAACCATCACTGTCTATCAGGCTGCCACGTCAGATGGCCTCCTTTCCAGCTTCACTGAAACAGTTGAAAATGTGATTGTTGCGCTGCGGGAAGGTATTTGGCGGCCACTTATTCCGACCATGGTCATTTTGGGTGCAATTTGGCTAGGTTGGTATGGACTCATTCGCAAGCGGATGACTCTCACTCTTGAGTCCTCCGTGTGGATGGTGGCCGCAACCGCGCTTGGTATGTGGATTCTAATTAATCCAGCCCAAGTCATGGGATTGGGAAACTCTCTCGTAAATTCTGGAACTCAGCTTGTCACGAGTGCTGTTGGTCAAGTTCCTTATGGGGGAGGAGCTGCAACATGCCCTGCCGGTGCGGAACCTCCGGAGCGAGCAGATTGGGAAACTGAGTCTGATTATCAGGTTCGCCGAAACGCGGACATGATGTGGTCAAGCCTGGTGTGTCAGCCGTGGATTGCTGGTCAGTTCGGAAACGGTGATATTGCAGAAATCGCCACGCAGGAGCATGCTGTCGATCTCATGGCGGCTCAAGGTATCAGTCGAATTGAGCAGCAGCAGCTTGTTGATGGCGAGGTGGAAGCCGAAGCACTTATGGCGGAGAAGCAAGAATCTTACGAAGAGATTTCCGCCAACGTTGAGACGTCATTCCCAAGTGTGTATCCACTATTCTCTGGGGATGACCAAGGAAGTCGCTTGGGTGTTGCTACTTTGGCGCTCTTTGCGTCGATCTTCGCGGGTGGCTTGATCCTTGCCGGGTCCGTTGCACTTATAGTGCTTCAGATCGGTTTTATGCTGCTCTTTATGCTCTCCCCGATTTTCCTTCTTATTGGCATCCATCCCGGCTACGGGCGCATGGTGCTGCTTCGATGGGTGGAGTTGATGGTCGGTTTCCTACTCAAGCAGATTTTCGTTGTCCTGCTTATTTCCCTGCTGGTCATGAGCTATGGGCTGGTCATGGCGACACCCCTTGGTTGGGGGCTTCAGATGATCCTCTTGGCCCTGTTCACCTTGGCTCTGTTTATCTACAGGAAAACCTTTACTTACCTCTTCTCCTCGGTAAATGCGAATACTTTTACTTCGCGGATTGTCAGCGATGCCGCGCGGAGCCAAGCACTGGACAAGAGCGGGATGGTCCTACCTCCGGTCGCCTACCTCAAGGGCCAGAACTGGGGTCGGCGCCGGGCAGCCATGATCGCCGGGACGGCCGCAGGAGTGCCGGCAAGTGGCGGTACACCAGCCGGTGTACCGGATGGTGGCGAGGACGCCCCGGATAGCGGGGCCACCCGTGGGGATGGTGCCCGTATCCGGGGGACCGCTGGCTACGGTCGTGTCCGAGAAAATGATGCTGCGCCGCCGCTCAACGTAAACCGTAAGCGTCCTAGTACTGCCGGACGACCGAGCGGAGGTAGCCGTTCTTCTGACCAGGCCCCGAGCCTGAGCAGTAAGAGCCCGGGTGGCGGGGGAGAAGGTGCCGGGTCCATTCCACCCCGTCCAACCGGGGGATACACCGGAACCGGAGACAGTGGTTGGGCCGCGGTCTTCGGTACTGGCGGTGGCGGCAATAACTCTGATCGCAGGGACAGCGGCGGTTCTGGTTCAGGCAGTGCGGACAGCGGGATGTTCGGCGGAGCTTCGGGTAACTCCCGCGCAACCAGTTCAGAGCGGCCGCAACCCAGTACCGGGCGCGGTATTTTCAGCGGCCGTGAGGACACCCCGGCCCAGGGCAACGTGGGCAACCGGGGTTCCCGTTGGGGAGGTGCGCGGGAGAAGCGCGACCGGCCCGCTCCGCAGCGACCGCCTCGCGCTGCCCCTGCCGACCGGGGCAGGCGCGGTGACGGTGAGGGCGGCTGGCTGAGTGGCTCCGGCAAGAAGAACGACAATGCCCCCATCACCCCCTTCTGGGGCGAGGGTGGATCATCGAGTACCAGGGACCGGAAGCGCGATGTCCCCTTCTGGCTGAACGAAGACTGACCGAAGACGAGGCACCCCGGGAACCATGCCAAACCCTCTCCCCGAACGCACCCAGCGACTGGTCATCGTCGGCCTGATCGTTGCCCTGGCCGGGTTCGGGATCTACATCAGCCTCGGCGGGTTCGGAGGCGACGAAGTGGAAGAGCCCACCGGCCCGCCCCGCGAACCGGGGACGGCGCAGAGCGAGACCGAGGAGCCCACCGGAACGGACGGGCTTGCCACGACACCGCCCAGCCCGATCCCGACCACCGGGGCCGAGGACCTGGACGTCCTCGAATGGTTCCCGTTCAGTGAGGCCGAGTTCCAGGCTGCGGGCGCGACAGCGCAGGGCTTCGCCGAGGCCTACGGCACTATCGACTACACCGAGGACCCCGAGACCTACTACGCCTCCATGGAGGCATTGGCGACTGAGGAGTACGCCGAAGTGCTCTCCGATGCGACTCGGGCCGGGGCCTTCTGGGAGGAGATGACCGAAGCGGAGGCGATCGCCGAAGGACGGGCCTCGGTGGACACGATCCGGACCTTCGGCGAGGACTCGATCACTTTCGAGGTCACGGCTCAGTCCATCACCGAGACGGGCGACGCCGGATTCGACGAGGACCTCGGGGAGTTTGCTATCACCGTGACCCGTGAAGGTGATTCCTGGGAGGTCTTCGACTTCCAGCCCGCGGAATCTGGCCAATTCGGGGAGGAGTAGCCGCTTGATCTCCGCTTTCCGAACCCCCGCCCCCGATGAGCGAAGCGGATCATGCTTGACCAGGGTTGCCGTGGCGGCCGCCGTCGGGGTGGCCGGACTGGTTTTCCTGACCCTGATGGTGATCCCGGCGATCACGAACAACTCCCAAGTGGGTTCGTGGCTCGCCTCCGGTGTGATCTGCGGCCCCAATGCCGACGCTGACCAGCCTGGTACCAGCGAGTACGCAATGGACTCCATCCCGGAGAACTACCTGGAGCTGTACCAGGAAGCCGGGGACGACCGGGGGGTGCCGTGGAACATCCTGGCTGGCATCGGCCAAGTGGAGTCGCACCACGGTCGTTGGGACGGCCCAGGGATTACCGAGGGCCATAACGACTGGGGGGCGGCCGGTCCCATGCAGTTCGGTTCGCTGGACGGTTCGGCGGCCGGGAACAGCTGGGGCGGTGAGCCGGTGCAGGCGGTCGAGGACCGGCCGGAGGAGGGCTACGGGGTCGACGGTGACGGTGACGGGATCGTCGACGTCTACAACCCCGCCGACGCGATCCCCGCCGCTGCTGACTACCTGCTCGCCCACGGCCTGGAGGACGACGTCCGACAGGCGATCTACGGCTACAACCACGCCTGGTGGTACGTCGACGACGTGATGGAGTGGGCGGAGCGCTATGCGGAAGGCGAATACGACACCACGGACTCCGTCCGCAGTGCTGTCATCTGTGAGCTGGATGAGGAGGGCGGCCCCATCGGTCAGGCCCCGGACGAGCTGACCCAGGCAGTGGTCGATTGGGCCCTCGACCAACGCGGTCTCCCGTATGTCTGGGGCGGCACCGGTCCGGACGGCTATGACTGTTCCGGGTTGACCATGAAGGCCTACGAGAGCATCGGTGTGACGGTGCCTCGGGTTTCCCAAGACCAGTGGGACTTCGGACCGGAGGTTCCGATGGGTGAGGAACAACCGGGTGACCTGGTCTTCTTCGATGTAACCCGTGCTGGCGAACCCCCGGGGCCCGGCCATATGGGAATGGTGGTCGACGATGGGTTGATGGTTGAAGCCTGGTGCACCAACTGTGGACCTATCGCCGTGCGCGAGTACGATGACCCCAATCGTGCGGACATCGTGGGTTTCACCCGTCCGCTTGAGCACCCCGAAGTGAAGGCTCAGCTGGAGGCGCAGGCGTAACCGTGGCGGACACGAAAGAAGCGGATCGGGAGCGCAAGGAACCGGCGAAGAAGGGCCTGCACGGCTGGAAGGCCGCCGCAACGATTTTTGGATGCGGAACGTTGGCAGCTTTCGGTGTATTCGGTGTATTTGTGGGTGTACTGAGCCTGTTCTTCAGCACAGCTTCTTCAGGTATCCCGACGTCTGATTCATCGGTAAACCTTCCAGAGGAAGGTATCGGAGAGTCCCGATCTGACCTTGAAGAAGGTCAAATGGACGTCTGTGGAGAGAACCTCGACCCGCTGACGACGATCCAAGTAGAACGTCAGGACTCGGGCGACGGTCACCTAGACACCACGGATGACGGTGAGATCGAAATTGATGGTGTTGCTCGCCTCGTAAAGGATGAATGTCTCTGGGAGATCGCTCCGCATAACTCTACTCCTTGGGATTTCAGTTTTACGTACGAGGCAATCATTGATGCTGAGAGTGGCCAGCACCGAGATGAGATCGCTTCAGTCAGGTACGAGGAACTGAAGAGTGAACTTCCGGCCGAAGTTCATGACATGGAGTCTGAGTCAGAGACGCCATATGGTGAGCCTTCTTACTCCGTCTATGGTGTGGGCGAGGATGGTCAGACTGTCTACGTGACTCTGATCCAGACGCGTAGTGCTGTCTACAGCATTCGCTTTGAGGATAGGCCCGAACAGGCTTTGGGGAAGACTGACGAGAGTGAATTCACAGGTGAAGCCCGGAAGATTTCAAACTTCTTGGCAAATGGCTTTGAGTACTGGATTCCAGAGTGAAAAGTAATCGGGTGGCAGATGGGCCAGACCTACGCCACGCCCGCCATGAAGTGGTGCCTGCACAGGGTCGTGTACGACTCCGTACCCCCGATGTGGACCTGTTCGCCCACGTACACCATCACCCCGTCGACCACGCGGGCGTTATGCGTAGCGCGGTTGCCGCACCAGCATCGCGCATAGACCGGCAGGATCTCTATCTTGTCTGCTAGCTCCACCAGGCGCTTGGAGCCCGGGAACAGGGCGCCCTGGAAATCCGTGAGGATGCCGTAGCAGTACACGTCGATGCCCATGCCGTCGACGACCCCCGCCAGCTGGCCGACCTGCTTGAACGACAGGAACTGGGCCTCGTCGCAGATGACGTAGGGGGCCTTGCGGTCCGCGATGTCGTCGTAGAGGTCGAGGCTGTCGCCGACCTCGAGCGCTGGCGACTTCAGGCCCAGGCGCGAGGAGATGATCCCGGAGCCAGCGCGGTCCTGCTTGGTGTACAGGACACCCTCGCCGCCGCGGGAGTGGTGCTCTTGGAGAGCCATCGTGCTCTTGCCCGAGTTCATCGAACCGGTGAAGTACTTCAGCTCCGCCATGTCTCTTCCTCGGTCGCGGGCGCTGTGCTGGGGGCGGCGCCCGGTAGCTGCCGAAAGCCGCCGAGGCCAGCGCCGAACATACCAGCGGGGCACGACGTTCCAGGCACGGGCTCGCCCTGGACAGAACGCTCGTACCGGCGGTTCGGGATCGGTTCCGGTGGGTGGTCGGGGATGGATCGGTCCGGGCCGAAACCGAGAACCACTGGCGTGTGGGAAGAGGCACGTGCCGAATCCGGGTGCGGTTATCCGCTCGTGACACTACTGTCGACGGGTCGTCGTGCCTTCTCCGGTCGGTGCGGCCCGCTCTGCCGGGTGCCGACCGCCGGACCCGTCCTGTCAGGCCGGGCGTGCGCTGAACGGCGGGAACTATGACGCGCTCCGGGCTGTCCGGAAGTGCTTCGATATATTTGGCTGCGCCTTGTCGGAATTCAGGGCGTGAGCGCGAGAGGGTTTGTGGCGTTGCGGCGTGATCAGGTCACTCAATTGGTCGAGAACCGCTGGTTCTCCAACACGATGCTCACCGTGATCCTGCTCAATGCCGTGATATTGGGTTGGGCCACTTATGGGGGTTCTGTACTTCCGTATCTCATTGTGGCCGAACGTTTCGTGGTCGGCCTGTTCGTGGTCGAGATGCTCCTGAAGCTCTACGCCTGGCGGTGGAACTTCTGGAAGGACCCGTGGAACTGGTTCGACTTCTTCGTGGTCGCGGTGTCGCTGATCCCGGCGAGCGGACCGTTCGCTGTGCTGCGCATCCTGCGGGTGATCCGGATCCTGCGGCTGATCACGGCGGTCCCGCAGATGCGCCAGATCATCGGGGCGCTCTTCAAGTCCGTGCCGGGGATGAGCACGGTCATCGGGCTGCTGCTGATCGTCGTCTACACCTCGGCGATCCTCGCGCAGCAGCTGTTCGGTGAGACCGTCCCGGAGTACTTCGGTGACCTGGGCACGACGCTCTACACGATGTTCCTGCTGATGACCACGGAGGACTGGCCGGACGTCTCGGACGCCGTGCTCGCCCACCACCCGTACGGCTGGATCTTCTTCGTCCTGTACATCGTGCTGAGCGCGTTCATCATGCTGAACCTGGTGATCGGCGTGATCGTGACCTCGATGGAGGAGGAGTTCGGCAAGAGCCGGTGGGAAGAGGACCAGCGGCTTGAGCTGGTGCAGCACAACGCGGTGATGGACCGGCTGGAGGAACTGAGCCGTCAGGTGCGCCAGCTGGAGTCCCAGCTCCAGGGGCAGGACGGTTCTGGGCAAGCAAGTAGCGGCGGAAACCAGAGCGTAGAAGTTACCGCCGCTAAGAACTCCGCGTCCGATAGTGAGGCGGACGTTGAATCGGAGCCCCGAGAGGGTGGGTCGGACGGAACAAGTACCCGCCGGAGGTGAGTAGAAGAACCCCCGGCGGGACCTGCTTCCTACCCTCTGTGATTAGTATGGCGCACTCCGCAGGGTGCTGGGAACGGAATCCCAGGTTTTTCTTGAAGTTTTTTGGCGCGATGCAGCGGACCATTGTGACCAATGGGAGAAAAGCGATCTCAGTCGCGAGGTAGGGCGAATACCCCTTTGCCTGCCACAATTCGTACATAACCCCGCTCCTCTAGGAGCGCGGTACTCTTGCGGGCGGTTCCCCGCGCCACTCCGAACTCCTGGACGAGCCCCGCGATGCTGGGGAGTGGCCTCTGGGGTTGGTAGGTGCCCTGCTCGATCCGTGCGATGAGGACGGCGGCCAGCTGTAGCCAGATCGGATCGGGACCTTCATGGTCTAGCTCGCTATCAGGGCCGTAACCAGCGGGAATGCTCGCATCTGCCATGTGATCGACATTGCCATGCAGTGGACTGGAGCATTAATCTGAGTCAGTCTATGGACTTGTAT
Source organism: Nocardiopsis oceani (assembly GCF_054777395.1). NCBI lineage: Bacteria > Bacillati > Actinomycetota > Actinomycetes > Streptosporangiales > Nocardiopsidaceae > Nocardiopsis > Nocardiopsis oceani. The sequence continues at coordinate 127,208 of NZ_BAAHAR010000001.1, read as the reverse complement.
GTCACAGTCAAAGTATGGTTACGGGCACCCAACAAGAGAACCCCGGCGACGTGCGGACACACGCCCCGGGGCCATGGCCGACCTGAGAAAGCAGGACGACATGCAAATCCTACTGGCCCTCATAGCCGTGCTCGCAGTGCCTGTGCGCCTCGCGCGCCCCACCCGCGGGCTGCACGCTTCCGCCTACGGCTACACCCGCGGGCTCGCCGCCGAACTCCGTCGCCGTTCCCGTCGGGTGCGCCGCTACGCGACCAACCTCCCCGAGGCCGTGAGGGTGTGCTGCGCATGAACTCCCACCCCAACACCCCGCCACGTCTCACCCACACCACCCAGCGGCGGTCCGGTACCCGGAAGCAGTCCGGTGCCGCTCTGACCCACCGGACCGACGAGTTGGTCATGGAGATCGGTGCGATCCTCCGCCACCCGGGCCGGTCCGCGCACGCCGCGCGCACCCTCGCGCGGGCAGACCGGCTGTTCTCCGAACTCGACCGCCGCATCAGGTCCGGCGAACCGCTGCCCACCACCTGGCGCGCCGCGCTGCGCCCCGCGCCGCCCGCGTCCCGCCGCGGGATCGCCTACGAGTACGCCACCCAGTGCTACGACGCGGTGAGCGAAGAGCTGCGGGAGGTCGGGGGAGTGGTCGTCGCCTGGCGTGCCCTCCGCGAGGCCGCCCGCTGCTGGGAGCGCCTGGACTGCGCCCTCACCGAACGCTCCCCGCTCCCGGAGCCCTGGCTCCGCGAGTAGCCCGAGCCCTGGAGCGCCGGCAACCGGGCTTCCGGACGGTCGCGTAGCCGGGCAACCCGGAGCGCCCGTAACCGTGAGCTGTCCGAAACCCAGCTGGGTGGGCGGTCCCTGCCAGGGTCCGCCCACCCGGTCGCCGGTCGACCGGTACGCACCCATGTGGCGAGGTAGACGTTGCCGCGCGTGGCGAGCTCACCCGCACCGCCTCGCCTGCTCCGCCCGGTTCAGCTCGTACAGCGCCCGGTACTCCGAGAGCGGCCCGGGAGCCTATGCGTTTCGCGCATACCGCACCCGCTCCTCGCCCGACCCAGGCTCACTTCGGGATCCCTGACCACTCTCGGCCACGGGGCGGTTCTGCTCTGTTCTGCCGCCCGGAATCGGGATAGGAACAACCCAGACCCCCGAGACCCCTGGGAGTGCCGAGCCGCACGAGCGACGACCGCAGCGCCGAGGAGCAGGAGCGCGACCTCAAACAACGCGACTACATCGCCAAGATCAAACGCCGGGAACGCCTCGACGGCTGCCTTGAGAGCGTGTGGCTGAAGTACCAATTGCTCGCCCACCTCGCGGAGGAGGGCACCACCGAACAGCAGGAGTTCGAGAGGCAGCGGCGCGTCTACGTCGATATCCAGAAGGACATCGATGCGCTCTCACCGGAGGAGCAGTATGCAGTTCTGGCGGAGGCCCCGCAGCTGGTGGCCCGCCTGAGGAGCGAGCACGACCTGGTGACCCGGGACCGGTCGCTCACCCCTGAGCAACTGGAGCGCGCGGTCCAAGCGCGCCTCGCCGATCTCACGCCACTGACGGCCCCGGACCGGTCCCCCGGGGAGAGACCCCGCGTTGTGTTCATCGCCGGCCAACCCGGCGTCGGGAAGACCACCACCCAGAAGTTCGTTCGGAGCGAGCTTGGTGGCTCCCGCATCGCCCTCTACGACGGTGATGACAACGCGAAGGTGCACCCGCACTACGAGGCGATCGCCCGGGAGTACGAGTTCGACGGGCACCACATCGCCGACCGGCAACTTCCCGACGACGCCCGGAAACGCTACCTGGACCACCTGCGGGGCGGCGCGACCAAGTACGACGTCGTCGTCAGCCATCCGTTCGGGAATCAGGAAAGCGCCGAGAACTGGGTCAGGGGATTCGCGGACGAGGGTTACCACACGACGGTCGCCTTCATCGCCGTGCACAACTCCATCAGCCTCCTGAGTATCGCCGACCGGTACCAAGTAAGCCGGGACGAGTACGGCTACGGCCGCTGGGTCGAGCGGGGAACACACGACCGCTTCTACGAAGCGATCCCCGACGTCGCCCACCACCTGGAGTCACACGGGCTGGTCGACTCCATGTACGTCGCCACTCGCGACAACGCGTTCATCTATCAGAACCACCGGGGCGCCGACGGGCACATGTCCGACCCCCTTGGCGCTCGGGAGCTCATCATCGCGGAGCGCTCCAGGCCACCGACCCAGGCAGAGACAGATCACTTCGACTCACGTGTCGCCTACCTGGACGGCTGAGCCCGACACGGCCCGGACAGTGAACAGGAGGCCCCGCTCCGGACCTGCCCGGCCGAGTGTGAGCGCGGAGAGGGAGAACAAGTCGTGCACTCGGCGGATCGAACAGGGCGAAGACGGCCTGAGCACGGGAAGGCCGCCGCTGGGCACACCGGCGGACGTGGCACGACCCCCGTACCGGCCCCGCCCCCTTGCTCTGACCGGAGGAACCGCCAGTGCCCACCAACCCGGAGAACGGCCGACCACCTGAGAAAGCACCGGGCGGAACCCCCGGGAACCCACCCGGCGGGCCCCCCGAAGGCATGCCCAGCCGACCTTCCGAGGGGGTACCAGGCACACCCGTAGGGACACCCGTGGTGCTGACCGACAGCCTCCTGCGGCAGAGCGCCCGGTTCTGCGCGTTGATCGGCGTCGTCCTGTACGGGCTGACCGCCGCCCACACCTTGCTGACGATGTCCCTGCTCCCGGGCGGATCGAGGTTCCTGGCGGACCTGTTCAGCGCCGCGGTCTTCCTGGGTGCGGCGGCAGCCCTGGCGTTCGGGGTCCACCGGTCGAGGCGGAGGGGCGACGCGCTGCCCGTCGTGCACATGTGCCTGCTGGCCGCCGCCGTGATCGGTGCGTACTGGTTGATGGGAGGCCCAGCGTCCCCGTACCAGGAGACCGTGTTCATGTACGCGGTGGCCGTCGCGCCGGCACTGCTCGGGGGCGGACTCGGTACCGCGGCCTGGCTGTCGGAGAAGGCCCTGGGGACGCCGCTCCGGCGGGTTGCCGGCGTCCCCGCGAACCCCTACCCCTGGCTATCGACCGTGTTCGCGGTCGCCCTGTACGCTCCCGTCTGCCTTGCCGCGGCCCTGGCCTTCGTCTTCATGAGTGACGGCTCCACGCTGTTGCCGGGGCAGCCGGACCCGGTCCCGACCAGCGTCCGGGCCGGGGCGCTCGGGCTGTGCGTGCCGTTCGTGCTGATGACCATCGGCTTCGCCGCTTCCCTGTCCGGCCGGGTCCGGACCAGCGCCCCCATCTTCGCCACAGGGGCGATATCCCTGGTCACGGTACTGGTCGCGGCGACCCAGGCCTTCCAGGGGGTCATCGAACCCTGGCCGGTCCGCTGGATGTTCGCACTGCTCCTGGCCACGCCCCTGGTCTGGCCGGTCCTGCACGCCTGGAAGGGGACGGGCGAGCACCAGAGGAGGCGCTGGTTCGGATTCTGACGCTTGCGGTGTCCTCAGGCCTCGCCGTCCCCCAGAGACCCGTGGTTGATCGGGACGAAGCCGCCGTCGGCCAGGCACTCCTCGTCGGGGATCTCGACCGCGGAGGGCAGTGATTCCTGCGCCCCGGGTGCGCCGCCGGCGGTGAACGAATCGCCGTCCACCAGCCGCCCGTAGTCCGGGTCGACCACGCCCACGTCGCCGTCCTTGTTGAGGGGCTGCACGTACTTCGGCCAGACCGGGGCACCCGAGTACTCCACCGACTGGGTCTCCGGGTTCACCCCGTGCACCACCAGGCAGTCGTGATCGGGCAGGTACTCGAGCTCCAGGTGCAAGAGGGCTTCGGGGCCCGCGGAGAAGTCGTGCACGATGATCCACGGGTCCTCGCCGATCACGATGGCCTCGTCCGTCCCGGGCGCCTCCCTGGACACGTCCGTGCCTTGCTGGCCCGTTCCGGACGCCTCATCGTTTCCGCAACCGGTCACCAGCAGGGCCGTCGCGGCCGCCAGGCCGATCGTCGTCTCAGTGCGCGGCAGGGGCATCGTCCTCACCCTTCCCATGCGTGTGGGCTTACCTGGTTGGACGCCGTCCGACCCCACTTGGGTTTCATCCTCCCCCGGCCCGAGTTCCGGGAGTGCCCGGCGCGCCGCGTGTGGGCCGCCCGGGTGAAAGGATGGGCGCCATGGCAGGAAACACCGGTTCACCCGGTGCGACGGTCACCGGCCGGGTCATGGCGATTCTGGGGGCGTTCGACGACCGCCACCCGCAGCTGCCGCTCTCCGGGATCGCGCGGCGCGCGGAGCTTCCGCTCACGACCGTCCACAGGCTCGTCGCGGAGCTCGTCGAACACGGCGCCCTGGAGCGCAGGGGCCAGGACTACGCCGTGGGGCGCCGACTGTGGGAGATCGGGCTGCTCGCACCGGTCCAGTCCCGGCTCCGCGCGGCGGCGTCGCCGTTCCTGCACGACATCTACGCCGCCACACTCGCCACGGTCCACCTCGCGGTCCGCGACGGCACCGAGGCCCTCTACATCGAGCGCCTGGCCGGGCGGGCCTCGGTCCCGGCGGTGAGCGGCGTCGGGGCGACCCTGCCCCTGCACGCGACCGGTGTCGGCAAGGTGCTCCTGGCGCACGCCCCGCGGGACGTGCGCCGCCGGGTACTGGCCTCGCTGAGCCCGGTCACCCCGCACACCGTCCGGGAGCCGAAGGTCCTGAGCGGGCAGCTGGAGCGGGTCCGGCGGGAGGGCTACGCGACCACGGCCGACGAGATGACCCTCGGGGCGTGCTCGGTCGCGGTGCCGGTGCGGTCGCAGGACGAGGTCGTGGCCGCGATCGGGGTGGTCGTGCCGAGCCTCGAACGGGAGACCGGCCGGTTGGTCGCGGCCCTGCAGGTCGCCTCCCGCGGGATCTCGAGGAGGCTGGGCGGGGAACGCACCTGAGCGGTCGCGGGTGCTTGTGGCTGCCCGCGTCGCCTGCCGGGCCTCGACAATTCTTCCGCTGAGCGAAAGGGTGGCCCGCGCTGGACCCCGGCCCCGCTCTACCTTCGGACCACCGAAAGGCCGCGCTTGCCGGAAGACCGGCCCCGCCGGAGGGCCGGACCACCGGAAGGAAGGATCGCCCCCATGCCCGAGCCCGCCAGCAGGACCCGCACCCGCGTCGCCATCGTCGGCGGCGGACCGGCCGGGCTCCTGCTCTCCCACCTGCTCCACCTGGCCGACATCCCGAGCGTGGTCGTCGACCACCGCACGCGGGAGGACATCGAGACCACCCACCGCGCGGGCATCCTGGAGCGCGACAGCGTCCGGCTGCTCGACGAGAGCGGGGCCAGCGACCGCGTCCTCAGCGAAGGCGACCGGCACGGCGGCATCGACCTGCGCTTCGGCGGGGTGAGCCACCGCCTGGACTTCGAGAAGCTCGTGGGCGCCTCGGTCTGGCTGTACCCGCAGACATCCGTGTTCAAGGACCTGGCCCGGGTCAGGGCCCGGGACGGCGGCGACGTGCGGTTCGGCGTCCGGGAGGTCAGTGTCGCCGACGTCGTCACCGAGCCGCGGGTCCGCTACCTGGACGAGGAGGGGCGCCGACACGAGATCACCGCCGAGATCGTGGTGGGGGCTGACGGCTCGCGCAGCATCTGCCGCGAGCTCGTCGAGGACCGCCAGCAGTACTTCCGGGAGTACCCCTACGCCTGGTTCGGCATCCTGTGCGAGGCCCCCAAGAGCGCCTCGGAACTCATCTACACGCGCTCGGACCGGGGGTTCGCGCTCATCAGCCAGCGCAGCGACCGGGTGCAGCGCATGTACTTCCAGTGCGACCCGGGCGAGGACGCCTCGCAGTGGTCGGACGCGCGCATCTGGGACGAACTCCAGGCGCGCCTGGCCGGGGAGGACGGCTTCTCCCTCGCGGAGGGCCCGGTCATCGAGCGCTCGGTCCTGCCCTTCCGGAGCTTCGTGCAGACGCCGCTGCGGCACGGGCGCCTGCTCCTGGCGGGGGACGCCGGCCACACGGTGCCCCCGACGGGTGCCAAGGGGCTCAACCTCGCGCTGGCCGACGTCCGCGTGCTCGCGGAGGTACTGGAGAGCGCGCTGAAGGGCGGCCGGGAGGAGGCCCTGGACACCTACACCGACCGCGCGCTGGCGCGGGTGTGGCGCGCGCAGCACTTCTCGTACTGGATGACCACGCTCCTCCACCGGGCGCCGGAGAGCACACCCTTCGACCGGGAGCGCCAGCTCGGTGAGCTGGCCTCCATCACCTCCTCCGAAGCGGGCTCCGCCTACCTCGCCGAGGCCTACACCGGCTGGCCGTTCTAACCCGCCCCCAACCGCGATGATCTTGCCCCCAGTTCCACCCTCGGCCGCCGAGAGTGGAGACAGGGGCAAGATCATCGGGGGAAAGCGGGGGAGCGGGGGCTCAGCCCCAGGAGTGGTTGAGCGCTTGGGGGCCGGTGGGTTCGTCGTTGGGGTCCACCTCGTGGGTGCCGCCGTTGCCGTTGGCGCCGCTCTCGCGCGCCCCGCTGTCGTCCGAAGTGCGCTCGTTGGGTGCCTCCCGGGCGCGGGCACGGGACTCGCGGCGGAAACGTTCGAGCTGGCGCAGGCTGCTCAGGGTGTCCGGGTGCTCGGGCCCCTGGACCCGGCGCCGGTCCGCCACCAGGGATTCGAGGGCGCGGATGGCGCCCTCCCCGTCGTGGGCGCGGGCCCGCCAGCAGGCGAGGTTGTGCCTGCTCACCAGGGTGCTCGGGTGGTGTGCGCCCAGAACCTCCTCCTGGGCGGCGACCAGCTCGCGGAGTTCGGCCACCGCACCCTCCGGATCGCCCGCGACACCGCGCCAGTGGGCGAGGTTGTGCAGCGTGTTGAGGGTGTTGGGGTGGTCGGGCCCCAGGTACTCGTGCTGGTCGGCGAGGAGCGCCTGCGCGGACCGGATCGCCGTCGCGAGGTCCCCGGCCGCGGCCCGGCAGACCGCCAGGTTGCCCCGGGTGCTCAGGGTCTCCACGCGGTCCGGGCCCACCACGCGGTCCAGGTCGGAGAGCAGGTCCCGGTACCGGACGATCGCGCCCCGGATATCCCCGGCCTCGGAGCGCAGGTAGGCCAGCCCGTGCCGGGTCCGGAGCGTGTCGAGGTGGTCGGGTCCGAGCACCCGCAGCTGGCGTTCGTACAGCTCCTCGAAGGCCCTTTGCGCCTCCGACAGGTCGCCGGAGGCCCCGATCAACCGGGCCGGGTGGTCGCCGCCGACCGAGGTACCGGAGGTGCCGGAGGCGCCAGGAAGGTCCGGCCGGTCGGGGTCCAGGGTGTGGCCGACCGCCTCGGCCAACACCTCCCAGTAGGTCACCGCCCACTCCATCTGGCGGGCGGAGCGCGGTCCGCGGCCCGCCCGGAACAGCACCGGGTGGATGCTCTCCTCCCACAGCCAGCTCCACACCCGGACCCGGCCGGCGGTCCGCTCGCGCAGCACGGCGGCGTTGGAGCGCAGCCTCCGCCCCAGAGCCGAGTCGCGCGCGGTCTCCGGCCACACGTCCACGAGCGCGTCGGCGATGGCGCGGACCCCCTCCCGGTTGGGGCGGGTGCGGGTGTGTTCGCGGGTGGCGCGCTGGGTGAGGTGGTGGGCGCCGATCACCAGCGGGGTGTCCCGGGTGACCAGGTTGAGGCGCTCCAGGGCGGCCAGCGCCAGCCGGACCTCGTTCCGGGCGAGGGTGCGCGCGGGGTAGGTGCGGCGGCCCAGGTAGTTCCGGAACGGGCGGGAGACGATGACCTGCTCGGGGGCGGCGGCCGAGTCCAGGAGCCCGATCAGCCCCATGAGGGGGCGGGCCACGCTCTCGGGGCGGTGGGAGTCGGCCTGTTCGAGCGCCAGTTCCCAGGTGGCGGCGAGCGGGCTGCGCGTGTCCCAGCGGGGGAAGCTCTCGCTGAGCGCGGCCATCCGGCGGTGGAACAGCTCCAGGTAGGCGGCGGGGGTGAGCTGGCGGTCGGCCGTGTACGCCGCGGCCTGGGCGAGGGCGAGGGGCAGGTTCCCGACGGCGGCGGCGAGGGAGGCGAGGTCGTCACCGGTGTGCGGGATCCCGGCCTCCGTGAGCGCGGAGCGCAGGTAGGCGCGGGCCTCGGCGTCGGAGAACGCGCCGACCGAGACCAGGCGGCGGCCGGCGGGACCGTCCGGGCCGTTCCGGGTCGTGACGATCATCCGGCCGTGCTCCCGATCCGGGGGCGGCCACAGGTCCCCGACCTCCACCGGGTCGGCCAGGTCGTCCCACACCACCAGCCAGCGGCGGCCCTGCGCGTCCACGGGTTCGTGCAGCCAGGACAGGAACTGCCCCGCGGCGAGCTCGGGGTCGTCGGGGACGGAGGCGAAGAGCCGCCTCGCCGCCTGGGCGTAGGCGAAGACCACCCCGTCCCGGGTGGCGGCGTCCGCCCACACGAGGACCTCGGGGCGCTGGCCGGGGGACGGGCGGTCGCGGAGGAGCGCCGTGTGCCGGGCGGCCAGCTGGGTCTTGCCGACCCCGCTCTCCCCGGACAGCACCTGGTGTGCGGCCGGGGCCCCGAAAGCGGCGAGGGCCTCGTCGAGGGCGTCGGAGATCTCACGCGGCTGGAAGTGCGCGGCGGGCTCCGGGACCAGGCCCACCACGACCGGCCAGTTCACCGGGTTTCGGCCGGTGTGGAAGTCGTGCCCGTGCGTCGAGCCTTCTGCCGGAGCGGAGGGGTCGCCCCCTGGTTGGCGGGGGTTGCCTTCCGCCGACGTGCCGTTGCCTCGTTCCTGGCCAGAACTCAACAGCTACACCCTTCCCGGGGTCTGAGGGAGTCGCGCGCCCACCGGTGCTCGTACGTGTCGTATGCCCCGATCAAAGATCGGGAACCCCAGGAGTAAAGGGGTTTCGGACGATCCAGTTCCCCTTACTGAGTGGAGTCAATCCCATCGTTTGCGCAACCGCAGGTCAGTGCTCCGAGGTTCACGTGAACAGTCGGGAAGCCTGTGGGGCAGGGGAGTGGTGAGGGCACAGAACCCGGCACAGCCCGGGCCCGGTGCTGTCCGGACCCGGCCACGGCGGCGGGACTCTGGCCCCTGGAACACCCGCCGCGGCTCGGATAGGAAGGTCCGACGAGGTCCGGACGACGGGTTCCGGTTCGGGAGAGGGCGGCATGGGCGGCGACCGGCGAGAGGGCGATCGGCGCGCGGGGACGGGGCCGGAGGCCCGAGGAGACCTCGCGGACCAGGAGTGGCTCCGCGGGTACCGTGAGCACTTCGCCGACGCCTACGCCCAAGAGCGCGTCCGCGGCGCGGTGCGCCGGGTGCGCATCCTCTACCAGCAGCTCGCCGCCGCGGCCGAGGACGGCTCCCTGGAAGAGGCCGAGTACGAACAGGGCGCCCGCTTCTACCTGCGCGTCGAACGGCGCGCACACCTCCTCGGTCCCCGGGGCCGCCGGACCGTCACGGAGGAGTACCCCGGCCTCGCCGACGAGCTCGCCAAACTGGTCCGCCCCCGAGGCGACCGGTCCCTCACGCCGCGCGAACACGCACTCGTGTCCGCCCGCCGCCGCATCGCGCTCACCCCGCCCAGGCCGTCCGGTCGGCAGACCGGCCGACCGGACGGACGCATACCCGGGGAGCGGCCCCAAGCGGTCTTCCTCGCCGGCCAGCCCGGCGCGGGCAAGACCTCGCTCCTGGAGACCGTCCGCTCGGTGGTCGGCGCGGGCACCACCGCCGTCTACCACCGGGACGACAACGCCGAGGCGCATCCCGCCTACGCGGAGATCTTCGAGGACGACCCCTTCAGCGCCCTCACCGAGGCGGCCCGGCACCTCGCCCCCGACCTGGAACGGCGCTGCCTGGAACACGTGCGCGCGGGACCCCACGACGTCGTGGTGGTCGACCCGCTCGGCGACCCGGGCGACGCCGAGGACCTCCTCGGCGGCTTCACCGGCGCCGGGTACCGGGTGAGCGTCACCTTCGTGGCCGCCCACCACAGCGACAGCCTGCTGGGCATCGCCGACCGGTTCCAGAGCGGCCTGGACCACGAGGGCATCGGCCGCTGGGCGGACGCCGGGGAACACCAGCGGATCTACGACGCGCTCCCCGAGGTCGCCCACCACGTGGAGAGCGGGGGACTGGCCGACTCGGTGTACGTGGTGGACCGCCGGGGCGGCCTCCTCCACGAGAACCACCTCTCCGCCTCCGGATCCTCCGGCGCGTCCCCGGGCGCGCGCGAGACCCTCCGGGCGCACCGGGCCGGTCCGATCAGCGAGGAGGAGGCCGCCCACTTCCGGGACCGGCTCGCCTACGTCAGAAAGCGCTCCCCGGGGGTCGGCTGAGGGGCCCGACTGGTGTGTTCAGTCCTGGAGGACGGTCTGGGCCAAGGAGTGGCGTTCGCCGGGCTGCTCCGCCCGCAGTGCACGGGCGACGGTGAGCAGTTGGTCGGTGGGGGAGGCCTCGGCGGGCAGGACGCTCGCGACGGTCCCGTCGTCGACGCGGGTGCGCACCTCGCTGGGGCGGCCGTCGTGCGGCCCGTTGTCGCCGCCGCGGTGGACGATCACCAGCCCTTCGGCGTCCACACACCGCACGCTGGGGAAACCGCAGCCGCTGTGGATCCCCTCGGCGGCGCGCCCTTGGGACCAGCTCAGCACGTGGACGCTGACGGCCTGGGTCGGGCGGGCGCCGCTCGCGGTCACCCCCGGGCCCGAGGTCGCCTCCGCGTCCGGGGCGGCGAGGGTGTAGGTCATGCGCAGCCCGCCGTGCACCTCGTGGACCCGCACCGGATCCCAGCCGGGGTGGTCGACGACGGCGATGGTGTGCTCGAACCCGTTGATCTGGGCGAGCGAGCGCTGTTCCTCGGAGCGGTCCCGCATCTGCTCGGAGGCCAGCGGCAGGACCAGCAGGGCGGCGGCCCCGACCGCCACACCGGGGAGGACACCGGGCCGCCAGCGGCCCGGGGCGAGACCGGTCAGCACGCACGCGCCCATCGCCGCAGTGGCCACCAGGGCGCTCACCACCGCGATGTTCGGGACGGTGCCGCCGGGAAAGGGCGTGAAGGCGGGCGCCAGGTAGGCCAGGATGACCGGCGTGGCCATCGACGTCCCGGTCACCAGGGCCGCGGACGAGGTGGGGTGGTGCACCCCGGACGATCTCAGCCAGACCATCGCCAGCAGGAACATCAGCAGGATGCCGCCGGCGGCCACCGGGGCGAGCAGCATCACCCCCAGCTCCGCACCGCTCAGCGTCAGGGCCTGGGCCTTGTCCCACAGACCGACGGGGAACAGGGACATCAGCGGCGCGCCCACCAGGCACAGCACGAATATAGCGCCGACCGCTGTGACCCGAGGTCGGCTCCTGGGCGTTCGCGACAACACGCCGTCCATGACACGTTCCTCCTGGCGGGAAGGACACGTTACGCCTGTTGGGGCTTGGGCGCCAGATGTGCAAACGGGGATTCGCTGTTGACCCGGCCCTGGCCGACCCCGGGAATGACCTGCGGAAAACCCTTACCGTCAGACGGGGGGCGCTATCCGCCCAATTTGCGGACGTAAGGGCGGCGGGCCAAGTGGAATTGCTGCCACTTGGGGTCCAGCTGGGTGCGCAGCTGCGCCTTGCCCTCGGGCCAGTCCTTGAGCGCGTTCTCGAACTCCGGCAGCACACCCGAGTCCGGGTCCAGGTAGTAGATGTACATCCGCTGCCCGGCCACGGTCTGCTGCATGAACATCGTGCCGTTCTCCCCGAGGATCCCCGCCAGCTGGGCCTCCAGGTCGGTCAGCGCGGCCACCGAGCTCTCCTGCGGCATCCGGTCGGCGTCCTTGTCCGCGTAGGGCACCAGGACCTGCACGAACAGGGACAGCGCGGGGTAGTCGCGGCGGGTCACCGGGTGGCGGAGCAGGATCTCCACCGGTCCCTGCAGCGGCAGCCTGCCGTGCAGCGTCACCCAGCCGTCGGACCCGCCGAGCAGGTCGCCCATCTGCTTGGCCACCGCGGGCATGGACGTCGGCGGGAGCGGGTCCAAGGGGCGCTCGTCCAGCGATCCGACCTTCCCGATCCAGCGCACGACCTGGTCCTCGCCCAGCGCCAGCAGCGTGACGTGCTCGGCCACGCCCTGCCGGGTCTCCTCGGAAAGGAACATGTTGTCGGGATGGTAGACGCCCACCTCGATCTTGCCGCTGCCCTGGTCGACCCGCATCGACACCGACACGTGCGACAGGTCCAGCTCGTGGTCGTCCCAGCGCACCGTGCCGCTCAGCTGCTCGTGGTCGGCGGGGCGGACCGGGCGGAAACGCCACTCGCCGTCCTCAGGGGCCGCGCGCGACCAGCGCTCCGACTGCACGCGCGCCTCCTCGGAGGTGCCGGGGCGCATCGTCATGGCGTAGGAGGGCGCGTCGGTGAGCGAGGACGGGTCGTCCAGGGCGGCGAGCTGCTCCAGGAGCTTGGCGGGGTCCACGTCCGGCGACAGGTCGAGGTCGTCCAGCCCGCCCTGCGGCTGCTGGGGCATACGGCCCACCTCCCAGTCGAGATCGGGGTGGATCGCCTTGACCAGCGCGGAGACCCGCTCGGACATCTCGGCGGGGACCGGGGTGTCGGACTCCACGGACTCCGACAGCGCGGAGCGCACATCGGGCCAGGCGTCCCAGAAGGCGGCCACGGCGGCCGTGGATTCATTGGAGTCTGAAGAGCCGGCGGAGCGGCGACGACGGAACAGAGCCATATCCCGATTTTCGCAGAACCCGGGGACCACCCTCGCCCGGGCCACTCCCGGTGTCCCCGCCCGGTCCGGTCCGGATGTCCCCGCCCGGTCCGGGCACCGGGTTGTCCCAAAGCACACCGCGGAGCGCACAAACACGTAGCCCGCCCCTCGGAGGGGCGCATAGGCTGGACAGCGTTATGACTTTGCGTGTACTGGCCGCCATGTCCGGCGGGGTCGATTCCGCGGTAGCCGCGGCCCGTGTGGCCGAGGCGGGGTACGACGTCACCGGAGTGCACCTGGCCCTCTCCAAGAACCCGCAGTCCTACCGCACGGGAGCGCGCGGCTGCTGCACCGTCGAGGACTCCCACGACGCCCGCCGAGCCGCGGACGTCATCGGCATCCCCTTCTACGTGTGGGACATGTCCGAGGAGTTCGACCGCGAGGTGGTCCAGGACTTCGTCGCGGAGTACGAGGCGGGCAACACCCCCAACCCGTGCCTGCGCTGCAACGAGAAGATCAAGTTCGAGGCGGTCCTGGACCGCGCGATCGCGCTCGGCTTCGACGCCGTCGTGACCGGGCACCACGTCCGCAAGATCGACAACCGCCTCGTGCGCAGCGTCGACGAGGGCAAGGACCAGTCCTACGTCCTGGGCGTGCTCAACGCCGAGCAGCTGGAGCACGCGATGTTCCCGCTCGGTGACTGCACCAAGGACGAGGTGCGCGCGGAGGCCGACCGCCGCGGGCTCTCCGTGGCGGACAAGCCCGACAGCCACGACATCTGCTTCATCGCCGACGGCGACACCGCCGGGTTCCTCAACAACCGGCTCGGTGAGAAGCCGGGGCCGATCCAGGACGAGGACGGCAACGTCGTGGGCAGCCACAACGGGTCGCACGCGTTCACCATCGGCCAGCGCAAGGGCCTGGGCCTGGGCGGGGCGCCCAACCCGCGCTACGTGCTGTCCATCGAACCGGTGGAAAACACGGTGACGGTGGGCCCGCGCGAGTCGCTGCGGGTGGACGAGATCGTCGGGGTCCGGCCGGTGTGGAGCGGCAGCGAGCCGCTGGCCGAGCCCACCGAGTGCCACGTGCAGCTGCGCGCGCACGGCGAGGTGTACCCGGCAACGGTCGTGCAGCGCGACACCGCCGACGGTCCCGAGCTCCGGGTCCGGCTGGCGGAGCCCGCCAAGGGCGTGGCCGCGGGGCAGGCCGTGGTGGTCTACGACGGCGACTCCGTGCTGGGGTCGGCGACGATCAGCTCCACCGCGCGCAGCGCCGAACCCGCCGAGGCCGGGGCGGAATCGGCCCCGGCCTGATCCGGGGCCGGGGGAGCGCGGGTGTACGGGGACCATGGTCCCCGAGCCCGGGGTCGAACCGGTCACTGTAGGACAGATAACCCTTGTTTCCCGCCACTAGGGCTTGCCGAAGTTAGGTAAGGCAATGCAAAGTTGTGGGGTCAAGGTGTAAGGGGTCGGTCCATGCCGCAGTTCGCGTTCCTCGAGGGTCAGCCCTTCTGGGTGATCTACTTCACCCTGCTTGTGGTGATCCTCCTGCGCGCCCCCGCCACCTACTGGATCGGCAGGGGACTGGGCGCCGGTGTGGCCCGCAGCCGCGTGGGTCAGCGGCTCGGCCCCAAACTGGACGCGGCCAAGCAGCGCATCGACCGCTTCGGCGCGCCCGTGGTCACCCTCAGCTTCTTCACCGTGGGCATGCAGACCGCCATCAACTTCGCCGCCGGCGCCGTGCGGATGCGCTTCCCCGTGTACTTCGCCGCCGTGTTCGTCGGCGGCCTGGCCTGGGCGGGCCTGTGGGGCGTGGTCATCTCCGGTGTGGTCGGGACCTGGCTGGCGCTCTTCCTCAACTCGCCCTGGACGGCGGTCGGTGTCGTGGCGCTCGCGGTGCTGGCCGTCGTCGGCCTCGTCGTACGCTCCCGCCTGGCCCAGCGCGGTCAGCCCGATTCCGAGGCCCGGCCGCACGCCGAGTCCCAGCAGCACGCCGAGTCCGATCCGCACGCCGAGTCCGAGGCCCAGTCGCACTCCGCGGTCCAGTCCGGTCCCGAGTCCGACGCCGCTCCCCACCTCCGATGATCTTGCCCCTGTCTCCACCCTCGGCGCGCGGGGGTGGAGACAGGAGCAAGATCATCCGGGGAGCCCCGTCCCCGGTGCTACGCCTCTAGCCTGGACGGCATGCGCATCTCTGTTGACGCCGTCCTGTTCGACATCGACGGCACACTCGTGGACTCCACCGGTGCCGTGGAACGGACCTGGCGCGCGTGGGCCGAGGCCCACGGCACCGACCCGGAGGAGATCCTGAAGGTCTCCCACGGAAGGCGGACCGAGGACACGGTGGCGATGTTCCTGCCCGCGGACCGGGTCGACGAGGCCACGGCCGAGCTCGAGGAGCTCGAACTCGGCGACCTCGACGGTGTGGCCGCCCTGCCCGCCACCGCCGGACTCCTCTCCGCGCTGCCCCCCGAGCGCTGGGCCGCCGTCACCTCGGGCCCGCGCAGGCTCATGCGCACCCGCCTCGACGCCGCGGGGCTTCCCGTGCCCGACGTCCTGGTCACCGCGGAGGACGTCACCGTCGGCAAGCCGGACCCCCAGGGCTACCTGAAGGCCGCCGCCGCGCTCGGCCACGACCCCGCCCGCTGCCTGGTCGTCGAGGACGCCCCGGCCGGGATCCGCGCCGGTCTGGCCGCCGGGGGCCCCGTCCTGGCCGTGGCCACCTCGCACTACCGCGCCGACCTCGAGGGACTCGGTGCCACCGAGGTCGTCGACAACCTCACCTTCTGCACGATGGAGACCACCCCCGACGGGCTCATCGTCAGCAGCCCCTGAGAGCTAGCAGCCCCTGACCCCGGTGCCCGGGTGCGGCCCCCGGCCCCGGTTCCCGGCTGCGGCCCCCGGCCCCGCGTCCGCCGGGGCGCGTGTCGGCCGCAGCGCTGACCCGCCCCGGTTGCTCTAACCTTGGGCAACGTGAGTCAACAGCAGCCCTACCCCTGGCCCGTCGCGTCCTCAACCGGTGTCGGATCGTGGCCTGAGGAGGATCCGGACGAGGCGATGCGCGTCATCGCCGGTGAACTCCCCGACCTCCCGCACCTGCCCGAGCTCCCCGCACGGGGGGCCGGGGCCGACATGATCGGGCGGACCGGAAGCCTCCTCGTGGACTTCCCGATCGAGGTCCAGCCCACCGGCTGGCGGGTCGTGGACAGCCCGGGGCGCGACCTCGCCCGCGCCGGAAGCTTCCTCTCCTACGACCTCGACGCCCTCACCGAGCACGCCCACGACTACGAGGGCACGTTCAAGATCCAGCTCGCCGGCCCCTGGACCATGGCGGCGTCGGTCGAGCTCCGCAACGGCCAGCGCCTGGTCTCCGACCCCGGTGCCCACCGCGACCTCGCCGAGTCGCACCTGGAGGGCGCCCTCGCCCACCTCGCCGAAGTGCGCAGACGGGTTCCGGGCGCCCGGATCATCGTCCAGGTCGACGAACCCTCGCTGCCGTCCGTCCTGCTCGGATCCCTGCCCACGGCCAGCGGCTTCGGTGTCCTGCCCGCCGTCGACCGGATCCAGGTGGAGGCGGTCCTGCGCACCCTCTTCGCCGCGCTCACGGAGGCCGGGGCGGTGCCCGCCGCGCACTGCTGCGCGCCCGGGGCCCCCGTCGACCTCCTGCGCCGCAGCGGCGCGCGCGCCCTCAGCATGAACGCGCTCCTGCTGGACCGCGCCCACGACAACATGGTGGGCGAAGCCGTGGAAGCGGGCGTCGGGCTCCTCCTCGGGGTCGTCCCGTCCACGGACCCGCCCGCCCCCGCGGTCGGCGGAGAGCGTTCCGGAAGGGGCCGGGGAGACGCCCGGGAAAGCAGCTCCGGCGGGTCCGCCGAGGCCCCCGGAATGTCGGACCCGGCGACTATCGTCGACCCTGTTAGAGACTTGTGGAACCGGCTCGGTTTCAGCCCTGACCTGCTGTCCCGTGCCGTCGTCACCACACCCACCTGCGGGATGGCCGGTGCCTCGCCCCAGCACGCCAGAGCAGCCCTCAAGGCCGCCCGGGACGGCGCCCGGGTCCTCCGCGACGAGCCCCGCAGATAGAGCGGGGCTGCCCCACCGGGCACCTCCGCAGAGCGGGCACACCCCCGGCGCAGTCCCGTCCACCCAGTAGCCCCCCACCCAGTCCCCCGCGAGAGCAACCAGAAAGGCAGGCCGCGTGAGCGCGCCCGACAACACCACCGTCCCCGACGAGGTACGCGCCCGCCACGCCGAGTTGTGTCGTGAGCTGGACGACCACAGCTACCGGTACTACCTGGGCAACCCGATCGTCTCCGACGCCGAGTACGACACCCTCATGGGCGAACTCCGCGACATCGAGGACCGCTTTCCCCTGCTCATCACGCAGGACTCGCCCACACAGAAGGTCGGCGCGCCGATCAGCGTCGACTTCGCCGAGGTCGAGCACCTCGTGCGGATGGAGAGCCTGGGCAACGCCTTCGACGTCGACGAGCTGAACGCCTGGGCCGACCGCGCCTCCGCCGAGGTCCCGGTCGGCCAGTACCTGTGCGAACTCAAGATCGACGGCCTGGCGGTGGACCTGGTCTACGAGCGGGGCCGCCTCATCCGGGCCGCCACCCGCGGCGACGGCCGGGTCGGCGAGGACATCACGCTCAACGTCCGCACCATCGGGGTCGTCCCGGTGCAGCTCGACGAGAGCGTCCGTCCCGCCCCCGAGCTGCTGGAGGTCCGCGGCGAGGTCTTCCTGCCGGTCGAGGACTTCGAGAAGCTCAACGCGCGCATCGCCGACGACGGAAGCCACGCGCCGTTCGCCAACCCGCGCAACGCCGCCGCCGGTTCGCTGCGCCAGAAGGACCCGAGGGTCACCGCGACCCGGCCGCTGTCGATGATCGTGCACGGTGTCGGCGCCTACACCCCGGCGGCCGGCGGCACTGGTGACAGCGGCGGCAGCAGCGGCGACAGCGGGGGCGGGGACGTGGCCTTCACCAGCCAGTCGCAGGCCTACACGCTCCTCGGCGAGTGGGGGCTGCCGCTCAGCGACCGCTACAAGACGGTCGCCACCATGGACGAGGTCCGCGAGTACGTCACCTACTACCAGGCGCACCGCCACGACCCCGCCTACGAGATCGACGGCATCGTCATCAAGGTGGACGACTTCGCCCTGCAGCGCCGCCTGGGTTCGACCAGCCGCGCGCCCCGGTGGGCGATCGCGTACAAGTACCCGCCGGAGGAGGTCACCACCAAGCTCACCGACATCAAGGTGGGCGTGGGCCGTACCGGCCGCGTCACCCCCTACGGCGTGATGGAGCCGGTCGTGGTGGCCGGTTCGGAGGTCGAGTTCGCCACCCTGCACAACGCCCAGGAGGTCGCCCGCAAGGGTGTGCTCATCGGCGACACCGTCTTCCTGCGCAAGGCGGGCGACGTCATCCCGGAGATCCTCGGGCCGGTGCTGGACCGCCGCGACGGCACCGAGCGCGAGTTCGCCATGCCCGAACACTGCCCCGAGTGCGGAACCGAGCTCGGCCAGCAGAAGGAGGGCGACGTCGACCTGCGCTGTCCGAACGCCCGCTCCTGCCCGGGACAGCTGCGCGAGCGCGTCGCCTTCATCGCCGGGCGCAAGGCCCTGGACATCGAAGCGCTCGGCTACGTGGCGGCCACCGCGCTCGTCCAGCCGCTGGAGCCGGCCGAACCGCCGCTGAAGGACGAGGGCGACCTGTTCGACCTCACCGTCGAGCAGCTGCTGCCCATCCGCACCCACGTCCTGGACCCGGACACCACCGAGCCCAAGACCGACCCCAAGACCGGGGAGCCCAAGGTCGTCTCCTTCTTCGCCAACAAGGAGGGCGAGCCGAAGAAGACGGTCGAGAAGCTGTTCGAGCAGCTGGAGGAGGCCAAGGACAAGCCGCTCTGGCGGGTACTGGTCTCCCTGTCCATCCGCCACGTCGGTCCGCGCGCCGCCGAGGACCTGGCCCGCCACTTCCGTTCCATGGACGCGATCCGGGACGCGACCGAAGAGGAACTGGCGTCGGTGGACGGGATCGGCCCGACCATCGCCACGTCCATCCGCGAGTGGTTCGCCGTGGACTGGCACAGCGACATCGTCCGAAAGTGGGCGGCCGCGGGTGTCCGTATGGAGGACGAAGGACAGGAGCTGGGTTCGCGGGTTCTGGAGGGCGTCACCGTCGTCGTGACCGGTTCCCTGGAGGGCTTCACGCGCGACGGGGCCAAGGAGGCGATCGCCGAGCGGGGCGGCCGCGCCACCGCCTCGGTGTCCAAGAAGACGGGTTTCGTGGTGGTCGGCGACGCACCCGGATCCAAGTACGACAAGGCCGTGAAGCTCGGTGTCCCCGTCCTTGACGAGGCAGGATTCCGGGTCCTGCTGGAGGACGGACCCGACACCGCGTACCACCTCCGGATCAACCCCACGGAGGAGGCTCCGGAAGCGTAAGCTCCGGCGCACACCCTCACCCGGTTGTGCGGAACACGCCGTAGGCGTCCGCCTTTCGGTCGGGATGCGGGCAGGGATCCACGGATCCCTGCCCTTTTTCGCATCCGGCACCTTTCACTGATAGTTCTTGTTAGGCGACACTTGGTGACGAAGCCGCGTAAGGTGGGCGGTCATACCCTCGGATATGGACAGAGCCATATCCCGGATAACGGTCATGAGCCTCGAGGACACGGATGAAGGACCCCATCGGTACCCGGGACATCGGCCCCCGGGTCGGGACACCGCTCTGGCTCTACATGGGAGCCGCGACGGTGGCCGGAGCGGCCCTGCTCGGGGTCTCCAGCCTCGAACTCGGCCCCGACCAGCTGCTCAGGCTGGCGACGGAACCCCTGATCTGGGTTCTGCTGTGCATGGTGATCCTCGGTGAGCTGAGACCCATCGCCCTGCCCGGCCAAGCACCGGGCAGCGGCGCACCCACCTCACTGCCCTTCACCTTCGCGCTCGTCATCTTCTACGGGCTGCCCGTGGCCGCCCTCATCCAGTGCGTCGCCACCGTCGTCGCCGGGGTCGCCCGCCGCCACGCGACCCACCGCACCGCCTTCAACGCCGCCCAGTACGTCCTCTCCCTGGGCGTCGCCGACGCCATCCTGCGCCTGTCCCTCCCCGGGATCGTCAGCACCCCCTGGGTCCCCGCCGGGGGAGAGCTCGTCGCCGTGGCCCTCGCTGGAACGGGGTCGTTCCTGGTCAACCGGGTCCTGGTGCTGTGCGCCGTGGCCATGCACGAACGCGTTCCCCTCAAGCAGGTCATGTTCAAGGGCCTGGGCCAGCAGGTCTACGTCACCGGGGTCCTGCTCAGCCTGGCCCCGCTGATCGTCCTCGCGATGACCCACTCCGCGCTGTACGTCCCGCTGTTCGCCTTCCCCCTCGGCGCCCTCTACGCCAGCGCCCGGCTGTCGGTCAACCGCGAACACCAGGCCAACCACGACGAACTCACCGGGCTGGCCAACCGCAAGTTCCTCACCGTCCGGGCCCGCCAAGAGATCGACCAGGCCCGGCAGCGCGGCGCCCGGGTGGGCCTCCTCCTGCTCGACCTGGACCGGTTCAAGGAGGTCAACGACACCCTCGGCCACCCGACCGGCGACCGGCTCCTGGAGACCCTCGCCCGCCGCCTCACCCACAGCGTGCGCCCGGGCGACCTGGTGGCCCGGCTCGGCGGCGACGAGTTCGCGATCCTGCTTCCCCAGGTGCGCGACACCGACTCCGCCCGCGAGGTGGCCCTGCGGCTCAAGGGCGCCCTGTCCGAACCCGTCCGGATGGACGGCATGGACTTCGACCTCCAGGTCAGCACCGGCATCGCCCTGTACCCGGACGACGCACCCGACTTCGAACTCCTCCTGCAGCGCGCCGACGTCGCCATGTACGTCGCCAAGGCCGACCGGACCGGCGTGGAGAGCTACGACCCCGGCAAGGACCGCAACTCCACCGCCCGCCTCAGCATGTACAGCGAGCTGCGCCGCGGCCTCGCCGAGGGCGCCCTGGAGATGCACTACCAGCCCAAGGTCGACCTCGCCGGGAACCGGACCGTCGGGCTGGAGGCGCTCGCCCGCTGGCGCCACCCGATCCGCGGCCTGCTCACCCCGGACGAGTTCATGCCGGTGATCGAGCACTCCAACCTGTTCCGCGCCTTCACCGGGCAGGTCCTGGACATCTCCCTCGCGCGGGCGTCCCAGTGGCGCTCCGAGGGCCTCACCCTGCCGGTGGCGGTCAACCTCGGCCTGCGCGAACTCCTCGACCCCGACCTGCCCGACGCCGTCGCCGGCGCCCTGCGCGAGCACGGCGTCCCGGCCGACCAGCTGGTCCTGGAGATCAGCGAACGCACCCTCATCACCGACCCCGACGCCGCCACCGAGGCGGTGCAACGCCTGCGCGGACTGGGTGTCGGCCTGGCCCTCGACGACTTCGGCACCGGCCACTTCACCCTCGCCCAATTGGCCGGGCTGCCCCTGGACGAGGTCAAGATCCACGAGACCTTCACCGCCCGCCTGGTCGACGGCACCGACAACGGACACACCGTGGTGCGCGGGGCGATCGCCCTGGTCCGCGCCCTGGGTATGAAGGCCACCGCCGAGGGGGTGCAGAGCCGGGCCCTCGCCGAGGCGGCCCGCGAGACCGGCTGCCACACCGCCCAGGGCCACTTCTTCTCCCCGCCGATGCACGCCCGCGACGTCTCCGCCTGGGTGTCCGCCCACGACACCGGCACCCCGGTCTAGCTCCCCACCGCCCTCCCCGCGCTCTCTCGCCGCGCTCTCCCCAGGGATGATCTTGCCTCTGTCTCCACCCTCGCGCGCTGAGGGTGGAGACAGAAGCAAGATCACGGGATGAAGAGGGCGGCACCGGGACCGGCGTCGGGCCAATAGGATTGGGCTGTTCACCCGTCCGCCGAAGAAACGGTTCTCACCTGATGACCGCCATCACCCGCGATGAGGTCGCGCACCTCGCACGGTTGTCGCGGCTGGCGCTCGACGAGAGCGAGCTCGACACGCTCGCCGCCCAGCTCGGTGACATCCTCACCGCCATGGCCACGGTGCAGGAGGTCGCCCAGGGCGACATCCCGCCGAGCTCGCACGCCCTGCCGCTGACCAACGTTTACCGCCCCGACGAGGCCAGGGCCGGCCTGACACCCGAGCAGGCCCTGGCCGGTGCCCCCGCGGTGGAGGACCAGCGCTTCCGGGTCCCGCGGATCCTTGGGGAGGAAGAGTAGATGAGCGAGATCATCGGCCTCAGCGCCGCCGAACTCGGCGCGGCCATCAAGGCGGGTGAGGTCACCTCCGAGGAGGCCACCAACGCCTACCTCGACCGGATCGAGTCGGTCGACGGCACCATCGGCGCCTTCCTGCACGTGGGCCGCGAGGAAGCGCTCGCCCAGGCCCGCGACGCGGACGCCAAGCGGGCCTCCGGGGCGGAGCAGGGACCGCTCGCGGGAGTGCCGATCGCGCACAAGGACGTGTTCACCACCAAGGACATGCCCACCACCGCCGCCTCCAAGATCCTCGAGGGCTGGCAGCCGCCCTACGACGCCACCGTCACCGCACGCCTGCGCGAGGCCGGTCTGGTCATCCTGGGCAAGACCAACATGGACGAGTTCGCCATGGGCTCGTCCACGGAGAACTCCGCCTACCAGGTGACCCGCAACCCGTGGGACACCGACCGCATCCCCGGCGGCTCCTCCGGCGGCTCCTCCGCCGCCGTGTCCGCCTTCGAGGCGCCGCTGGCCACCGGCACCGACACCGGCGGCTCCATCCGCCAGCCCGCGGCGCTGTGCGGCCTGGTCGGCACCAAGCCCACCTACGGCGGCTCCTCCCGCTACGGGATGATCGCCTTCGCCTCGTCCCTGGACACCGCGGGCCCGTTCGCGCGCAACGTGCAGGACGCCGCCCTGCTCCACGAGGCCTTCTCCGGCCACGACACCCGCGACTCCACCTCCATCGACGCCCCCGTCCCGCCGGTGGTCGAGGCCGCCCGGAGCGGCGACGTCGACGGCCTGCGCGTCGGGGTGATCGGCCAGCTCGACAGCGACGGCTTCCAGCCGGGCGTCTACCAGCGCTTCCACGAGGCCCTGGAGCTCCTGGAGTCCCTGGGCGCCAAGATCGTCGACGTCTCCTGCCCCAGCTTCGAGGCGGCCCTGTCGGCGTACTACCTCATCGCGCCCAGCGAGTGCTCCTCCAACCTGGCCCGCTTCGACGCCATGCGCTACGGCCTGCGGGTCGGCGACGACGGCACGCGCAGCGCCGAGGAGGTCATGGCGCTGACCCGTGCGGAGGGCTTCGGAGACGAGGTCAAGCGCCGGATCATGCTGGGCACCTACGCCCTGTCGAGCGGCTACTACGACGCCTATTACGGCAAGGCGCAGCAGGTGCGCACGCTGATCAAGCGCGACTTCGACGCCGCCTTCGAGAACGTGGACGTGATGGTCTCGCCGACCACCCCGACCACCGCGTTCCCCATCGGTGAGCGCTCCGACGACCCGATGGCCATGTACCAGGCCGACCTGTGCACCATCCCGTCCAACCTGGCCGGGAACGCCTCGCTGTCGGTTCCGTGCGGCCTGGCCCCCGAGGACGGCCTGCCGGTCGGCTTCCAGGTGATGGCCCCGGCCCTGTCCGACGACCGCACCTACCGGGTCGCGGCCGCCATCGAGCGGGCCCTGACCGAGCGGGACGGCGCGCTGATCTCCCGCAGCCCGTACGCGGTCGCCTGACCGGCGTACCGGGCAGAACGAGGCCCTCCGGTTCCCGGCCCGGGAACCGGAGGGCCTTCGTATGCGCCCAGAGGGCGTCGAGCGTGCGCTCAGAGGGCGTCGAGGAACAGCCCGATGTCGTCGTGCACGTTCTCGGGGAGGGTGAACCCCCACCGCTCGGCGGCCTCCCAGCACAGGTCGCGGCTCAGTGCCCAGCTGCTCCGTGCCGCCCGGCGCACCTCCTCCGGCTCGACCCGGCCGGTCGTGTCCGCGTAGCGCGCCACGTCCTCCTCGGACAGGTCCGCCTCCAAGGCGCGGCTGGGCGTGAGCCAGTGCGCCGTGGACCCGCGCAGCATCCGCAGCAGCTTGAGCTGGTGCGGAGCGACCATCGCGGCGAGGGCGGCGTGCGCGCGTGCGTACTCGCCCCGGGCCAGGACGTGGCCGACCATGAGCGTCCAGTTGGCGAGTTCCCCGGTGAGCTGTTCGGCGGCGGAAGCGGACTCCGGCGGAACGAAGTCGGCGAGCGGGCGCACGGCCTCGGTGAGGCGGCCGGTGCGGTCCAGCAGCACGGCGGCCTCGGGCTTGGGCAGGTGGACCGTGCCGTACCAGGACGGGATCTCCGGGATCGCCTCACTCGCGGGTTCGAAGTGGAACTCGCCGCGCATGAGGTCGTCGAAGACCACGGCGAGGATGCCGAACAGGTTGGTGTAGGCCAGGCCGACCGGGGCGAGGCGCGAGACGAACTCGCGGCCGTCGAAGTGGGCGGCGTGCTCGTCGGCGACGAACACGTAGGCGTCCAGGTCGGAGAAGCTGTCCGCCTCCCCCTGGGTCCAGGAGCCGTAGAGCAGAACCCCCTCCAACCGGGGGTCGGCTTCGGCGACCTCGCGCAGGCGTTCGATGCGCTGGTCCAGGGCGGTGGGGAGTAGGGGCATCGGGGCGGCTCCGGGTAGGTTTCGTGTGTCGTCGCAGGTCCGAGCGTTCGGGCCGGGTCCAGGGTGCCAGACCCGCGGCGGTCCCGCACCCGCTTTCCGAGGGGGCACCGGGGGCGGGGGCCGGACCTGAGAGTGCCGGGGCCGGACAGTGCGGAGGGCCCGTCCCCAAGAAGCGGAGCGGGCCCTCCGGGCTTTACGGTACTTCGGCTCGCGGGGTGCTACCCGGTGGCGTCGGTCCCCGCGGCCTCCGCCCTCCGGCGGCGGCTCAGGTAGACGGCGGAGCCACCGCCGATGATCGCGACCGCGGCGGCGGCGACCAGCGCGATCACCGCGTTTCCGGTGAGCGCCAGTCCGCGCTCGTCGGCCACGGCGGCCTCGTCGGCCACCGGTGACGGGCTCGGGTCCTCGGTGGGTGTCACCTCGGGCGGGGTGCCGCCCGCCTCGTCCCACGCCACCGTGAAGACCTCGGAGACCGGGATCTCGCTGTCCTGCGCGGTGATGAGCGTCTGGGTGGGTTCGTCGTCGTCCTCACCCTTGAACAGGCGGCCGGTCTCCACGTCGGCGTACGACTCCAGGAGAACCGTGGCCTCACCCGCGTCGGCGTCGTCCGGGACGGAGACGGCCACGGTGTCGCCGCTGGTGACCTCGTCGACGGCCGCGCCGCTTTCTGCGTCGACCAGCTCCACACCGTCCGGGCCGTTCAGCTCGACCGGGATGGATTCGGCGCTGGTCTCGACGGTGAACTCGCCGATGTCCTCTCCGGCCAGCCCGGACTCCTCCCCGGAGGACACGGTGAGCGCGGAGCCGGGCTCGTTGGGCAGGTCCTCGGCGCTGTCGACCAGGTGGTTGTACAGGTGGGTGACGTTGCCCGCGTTGACGTTGTCGTCGAGGTCCGGGCTCTGGTCGACCCGCTCGAGGTCGATGTCGTTGCTGTAGTGCCAGATCGCCGCCTGGGTGGCGGTGAGCGCCTCGGATTCGCTGAGGCGGGCCATTTCGGCGTCGGACTCGAGGGTCTCGACGTCGACCACGGGATAGGAGTTCTGCAGGATCCAGTGGACCTTGCCCGGTTCGGCGAAGTCGCCCTGGCCCGGGTAGCTCTCCCACAGGTCCTCGCGGTACCAGGCGTCCTCGATGAGCCCCGTCCGGACGTCGATGCAGTAGGTGGTGAGCGTCTGGTCGCTGTCTTCCAGGTGGACGTTGAACGTGGCCGTGGTGGAGAGGGGCTCGCCTTCCATGGTCACGGAGTGGCCGTGTTCGGCAACGCCGGTGTACTGGCCGCGGACGGACCCTTGGTAGGGCGCTGGGTCCGCGGAGGCGGCGGTGGCCGGTCCGAGCACGAGTAGAGCGGAGGTCGCTACGGCGAGGGTCATGCGCCCCGGGGGGTGGGGGAGGGACAAGTGCGTCACGGTCGCTTCCTGAGGTGTGCTACCCGGTGGCGGCGGGAAACTGGGGTGGACGGTGCGCCACTCATATGGGAATGCCCAATACGGGTGTCGTATCGTAACGCTGAGGTTTTCACGGCGGGGAGGCACAGTACAACGGAGGTTTTGTTTCTGGCCGATATCAGCCATCTGCCATGTCTTATGTAAACCCCGACGATTCATTGGCGTGCTCAGGTGTCCCGCACTATTGGCCTGCACTACCGGGAACGCGCACTGCCCGGAAAAGGACTTCGGACTCTTGCCCCGGAAACCCGAATGACAAAGGGCCCGTCCCGCGAAGGTTCGCGGGACGGGCCCCGGAGCAGATCGAACGCCCAGGCGCTAGGAAACTAGACGTCCTGGTCCAGGCCGGTGCCGCTCTTGCGCTTGCGGCTCAGGTAGAGGGCGCCGCCACCGGCACCCAGGGCGGCCACACCTGCGGCCACCAGGCCGACCAGCGCGCCACCCGTCACGGGCAGCGTGGGCTCGTCGTCCTTCGGCGGCGTGGGCTTGTCGTCGCCCGGCTCGCTCGGCTCGTCGGACGGGGTCGGCTTCGGGTCCGGCTCATCGGTCGGCGTGGGGTCCGGGTCCGGCGTGGGGTCGGGGTCCGGGGTCGGCTCCGGCTCTTCGGCCTTGACCCACTCCACGGAGGCGTCCGCGTCGGCGGTCACCTCGCCGTCCTCGGCGGTGATCAGGGTCTGGGTCGCCTTCTCCGTGTGCTCGCCCCTGAACAGGCGGCCCTGCTGGACCGTGGCGGTGGTCTCCAGGGAGAAGGAGGCTTCGCCGGCGTCAGCGTCCTCGGGGACCGCGAAACCGACCTTGTCGCCGTCGTTCACGTGGTCGACGGCCTCGCCGCTCTCCACGTCCACCAGCTCCACGCCGTCCGGAGCTTCGAGGGCGACCGGAACCTCGGCGGCGTTGGTCGAGACCTCGAACTCGCCCACGGTGCCACCGGCCTGGCCCGCGGCGCTGCCCGGGGTCACGCTCAGGGTCGGTGCGGGCTCCTGGGCCAGGTCCTCGGCCTCGTCGACCAGGTACTCGTAGATGCCCTTGACGTTGGGGTTGGGCCGGGTCGTGTCCAGGGTGGCGCCGTTGCTGTAATGCCAGATGGCGGCCTGGGTGGCGGCCAGCGCCTCCTGCTCCGTGACCCGGGCGGAGTTGACGCCGGAACCGGCCTTGTCACCGAGGTCGGCGGGGGACACCGAGGGGTAGCCCTCCTGGAGGATCCAGTGGACCTTGCCGGGCTCGGCGAAGTTCCCCTTGCCGTCGTACTCGTTCCAGTCGTCTTCCTTGTACCAGGCGCCGCCGCGGATGCCCGTCTCGATGTCGATGCAGTACGCGGTCAGCTCATTGCCGTCTTCGAGGCGCAGCGTGAAGAGGTTGGTGCCGATGGTGCCCGTGCTCATGGTCACGGACTCGCCGGCCTGGTTGAGGCTGCTGTCGTACTGGGCGCGCACGGAGCCGTCGTTGGTCTCCACGGGGTCGGCGGCGGCCGGGGCGGCCAGGCCGAAGGCCAGCAGTGCAGCCGCGGAGACCGCGATACCGGCGCGGACCGGGGTCCGGAGAACGGGGGAATGCTTCACGTCGTGTCCTGTCATGAGGTGCTGTGCCACAGACCCAGGGGGCGTGGCAGCGGGGAGGAGATGAGGAGGACGCGCCCGGGAGGGGCCGGAGCGGCTTCGGTACTCGAGTGAGTCCGGTGGCACAGCAGAAGTGATTGTGCCTGACCGATATTAGCGATGTGTGCTGCCGACTCCAAGTCGGATCGGCCGAAAACTCCTCAACGAGCGGATCTTGCACCTTCCAACCAGGAAGAAGGGCCCCTGGGCCCACGGCCCGCACAGGCGGCGAAACGGGGCAGAGGACACCCGCACCACCGCGCCCGACACCGAACACGGCGGAGGGCCCGCCCCCGCGATCTCTCACGGGGACGGGCCCTCAAGCGCTCCCCGCCGGGCGGGAAGCCGGACTCGGGGAAGAACCCCTTACTCGTCCGACTCGTCGTCGGCGGCCGCCTTGCGCTTGCGGCTCAGGTAGAGGGCGCCACCACCGGCACCCAGAGCGGCCACACCGGCCGCGACCAGACCGGCGAGCGCACCACCGGTCACCGGCAGGGTGGGCTCGTCCTCCTCGGGCGGCGCGGGCTTGTCGTCGCCCGGCTCGCTCGGCTTGTCGGACGGCTCGCTGGGCTCGTCAGAGGGCTCCTCCGGCTCGGAGGGCTCGTCGGTCGGGGGCGGCTCCTCGTCGTCCTTGCCCGGGGTCCAGGACGCGGAGGCCTCGGCCTTGGCCGTGGCCTCGCCGTCCTCAGCGGTGATCAGCGTCTGCGTGGGCTCGTGCGGCTTCTTGCCCTGGAAGAGGCGGCCGGTCTCGATCTCGGCCGTGGCCTCCAGCTTGAAGGAGGCCTCGCCCTCGTCGGCGTCGGCCGGAACGCCGAAGCCGACGGTGTCGCCGCTGTTCACCGACTCCACGGCCTCGCCGGTCTCGACGTCCACCAGCTCCACGCCTTCGGGCGCGTCCAAGGTGAATTCGATGTCGGAGGCGTTGGACTCGACCTGGAACTCGCCGACGATCTCACCGGCCTCGCCGACGGCCGGCTCGTCCGGGGTGACGCTCAGGGCGGCGTCGGGCTCCTGCGGGAGGTCCTCGGCGGCCCCGACCAGGTAGTCGTAGACGGCGACGACGTCCTCGCCGTTGGCCTCCGGGTCGAGGTCCATGTCGTTGCTGAAGTGCCAGATGGCGGCCTGCGTGCCCGACAGGGCGTCCTCGCTGGCCAGGCCCTCGACACCGGCCTCGTCGCCCACGGTCTCCGGGGCGACGTTCGGGTAGGAGTTCTGCAGGATCCAGTGGACCTTGCCGGGCTGGGCGAAGTCGCCCTCACCCGGGTAGTTGGCCCAGTCGTCCTCCTTGTACCAGGCGTTGTGCACGATGTTGGTACGGAAGTCGATGCAGTACGCGGTGAGGGCCGGCCCGTCGGAGCCCTTGATCTCCAGGTTGAACAGGCTTGCGGGCGCGGACGCCCCGGTCATATGGACCTGAGGGCCTTCCTCGGCGTTGCCGGTGTACTGGCCGACGGTGGAGCCCTCGTAGGTCTCCACCTCGTCGGCGGTGGCGGGGGCCGCGAGGCCGAGGGCGAGGAGCGCCGCGGCGGAGGTCGCGAGGCCCGCGCGTCCCGCGGTGCGGGGGAGGGAGAAGTTACTCAAGTTGTGTCCCGGTGTCTGCTAGGGGTAACCGGATGGGATCCGCCCAAGTCGAAGGAGATCCTTCAGCGGCGGATGCGGTCGCCACGGATCAGCACCCGATGAAGAGAGAAGTTAGGGGGTGCTGCTGCGATCGCCCGGTTCGGTGTGCACCGCGTTCGGGGCAAGGGGGGGCGCGGTGTCCGTCGGGAAGGGCAGGAACTTTTCGGTGGGGCTCAGCGGGAGCGGGCCGCGTGCGCCGTGGAAAAGCCGACCGCCCGCTAGATACTAGCGACCCGATTCGCCACTTCCAACCCGGTTCGCGAAAAATGTGATCCGTTACGGGCGGGGATAATTCCCGCCAGGACACAAGCGCATTCCGGGCAGGTGTTATGGAACGGTGTCCCGGTTACGGGTGTACTCCGCTGTTCTCAGTCGCGCCTTTTCCGGCCGAGAACCAGGATGAGCAGGCCCGATACCACCAGGGCCCCGGCGACGACCAACAGACCGGACAGCCAGGTTCCGGTATGTGCCAGCCCCTCCTCCGAGTTCCGGTCATCCGCTTCCGGACTCGTTGTCTCCTCCTCGACGGGTTCGGCCGGAGCCTCGTCGAGGAGCTCGGGGGCGGCTTCCTCCTCCGCCGGCTCGGCGGCGGCCTCCTCGGTCTCCTCCTCCTGGGCGTCGGCCCGCCACGTGACGGTCGTGGTCGTGGAACTGGTCGCCGAACCCGGCTCCGCGGTGATGAGCGGCTGGGTCCGCACACCGTCGCGACCGGTGAACAGGCGCCCCTCCGCCAACGGGACCTCGTGGCCGCGTACGTGCAGGGTGGCCACACCCGCCGGGACCGAGGGGTCCACGTCGAGATAGACCTCGTCGCCGTCGACGACCTGCGACACCTCCTGGCCCTCCGCGTTGACCAGCCACGACGCGGGAGCGCCGCGCAACGAGACCTCGGCCGGCCCGGCGCTCGCGCTGGACACCGTCAGCGGCCCCAGCGGTTCCGCGGGTGCCACCGCGTCCAGCTGGGCGGGCGACACCTCCACGGACGGCGCGGTCGAACCGGTCTCGGCGTCCTGGCTCCCCTCCACCAGGTACGCGTAGAGCGCGAGGACGTCCTCGTCGTTGGTCTCCGGGTCCAGGGACACCCCGTCCAGTACCTTCCACAGCGCCGCCTGGGTGGCCGCGATAGCGGTGTCCTCGTCCAGGTACGTCAGGTCGGAGGCCGCGCCCAGGTCCGGGAGGTTCAGGTTCGGGTAGGAGTTGGTCACGATCCAGTTCGCCCGGTCCGCCGGGTCCGTTACCCCATCGGTTTCGGACCAATCCGCACGGTCCGACCACGCTGACTCCACGTAGGCGGTGCTCGGGCGCACCTCCTCGCCGGTGTCCAGCGCGTAGGCGCGCACCGAGTCCCCGTCCGACACACGCAGGCTGAAGAGCGCGGTGTCGGCCTCTTCCCCGTTGCTGAGCACGACGGTGCTCCCCGCCACCGGCCCGCGGTCGACGCGTGAGAAGTCGTCGGCGGCGGCCGGAGCGGAGGCAAGTGTGCCGATCAGCGCGGAGGCGGAAAGCAGCGCAACGCACCGACTCAGGATGCCGGACATGCTCAGGCGCTCCCATGTGGAGGGCGGCGGGGCGTGCGGGACCCGCCGGTGAAGTGTTACTGGGCAATTCAGATTAACGGCACGACCCCCCGGTTGCCGGGAGATCACCTCTACAGCGGCCCAATCGTGCGGTGGCTGTGACATTCGTCGGTTGCGTCACAGGGACCGGGGTCGCCGCGCCTCCCATCCTCGGTAGGCTGACCTGGAAGGTATGTCCTCTACGGAAACGGGTTTGCGGCGATGGCCCACGCGGTAACTCCTAGCCCTGCCAAGAACGGCGGGGGGCCCACCCCGGTGGCCTACGAGCAGGCGCTGACCAGGTACGAGCCCGTGCTCGGTCTGGAGACCCACATCGAGCTGGGTACCGCCTCCAAGATGTTCTGCTCCTGCCCCACCGCGTTCGGCGCCGAGCCCAACACCCAGGTGTGCCCGGTCTGCCTCGCCTTTCCGGGGTCGCTCCCGGTGGTGAACGCCAAGGCGGTCGAAGGCGCGATCCGTCTCGGTCTGGCGCTCAACTGCTCTATCGCCCCATGGGGCCGGTTCGCCCGGAAGAACTACTTCTACCCGGACATGCCGAAGAACTACCAGATCTCCCAGTACGACGAGCCGATCTGCGTCGACGGCTACCTCGACGTCACCGTCGACACCCCCGAGGGCCCCCGCGACTACCGCGTGGAGATCGAGCGCGTCCACATGGAGGAGGACACCGGCAAGTCCTCCCACGTGGGCGGGTCCACTGGCCGGATCCACGGTGCCAGCCACTCCAACGTCGACTACAACCGCGCGGGTATCCCGCTGCTGGAGATCGTCACCAAGCCGATCGACGGCACCGACGACCTCGCGCCCCTGGTCGCCCGCGCCTACGCCGCCGAGCTGCGCGACCTGGTCCGCGCGCTGGGCATCTCCGACGTGCGCATGGAGGAGGGGTCCATGCGCTGCGACGTCAACGTCTCCATCAACGAGCGCGGCGCCGACGAGTGGGGCACCCGCAGCGAGACCAAGAACGTGAACTCCCTGCGCTCCGTCGAGCGCGCCGTGCGCTCGGAGATCGAGCGCCAGGCCGGGGTCCTCGACGCCGGTGAGCGCGTCGTCCAGGAGACCCGCCACTTCCAGGAGAACCTCGGCCGCAGCACCTCCGGCCGCTCCAAGGAAGAGGCCCAGGACTACCGCTACTTCCCGGACCCCGACCTCGTCCCGGTCGCCCCGCCCGCGGAGTGGATCGAGGAGCTGCGCGCCACCCTGCCCGAGCTGCCCGCCGCCCAGCGCGCCCGGGTCAAGACCGAGTGGGAACTCAGCGACACCGAGCTGCGCGATCTGGTCAACGCCGACGCCATCGCCCTGGTCGAGGCGACCGTCACCGAGGGCGCCCCCTCGGCCGAGGCCCGCAAGCTGTGGCTGAACGAGCTCTCCCGCCGCGCCACCGAGCAGGAGGTCGAGCTGGGCTCCCTGCCCGTCACCCCGGCCCAGGTCGCGCGGATCATCGCCCTGGTCGCCGAGGGCACGCTCACCAACAAGCTGGCCCGCCAGGTGGTGGAGGGCGTCCTCGCCGGCGAGGGCGAGCCCGACGCCGTCGTGGAGGCCCGGGGCCTGAAGGTCGTCAGCGACGACGGTGCCCTCGGCGCCGCCGTCGACGAGGCCATCGCCAGCAACCCCGACGCCGCCGACAAGGTGCGCGGCGGCAAGGTGGCGGCCGCAGGTGCCCTGGTCGGCGCCGTCATGAAGGCCACCCGCGGCCAGGCCGACGCCGGCCGGGCCCGGGAACTCATCCTCGAGAAGCTCTCCAGCTAACCGAACCTGCCGTGATCTTGCTACGGGTAGCAAGATGGGCGTCGAAACAGCTACGAGTAGCAAGCTCATCGGTGGTGGGGCAGCTGACGCGCTGCTTACACGGGCCTCCCTATTATTGGCGCGGCGCCGTAGGTACTGAGGGGGACCTGCGGCGCCGCCAGCCTTTTCGGAAGCACGGCCAGGCTGCTCGGGAAGCGCCGCGCTCCTCGGGAAGCACGGCCACGCTTCTTGGGAGGGGAGCGGGGCCGGTTCCGGGACGGGCCGGAACCCGGCAGAATCATCACCCAGGGTGACTTTTCCGTCGTCATCTCTCAGCCGGTCCTCAATCGCTGTGTGACCTTGGTTGCGTAGGGTGTCGACGCACAGGGGTGGGCGCGGCTCTTGCGTGGCCGCCCCGGCACCGCTCGTCCCAGTCCCGCGACAGTCCTGGGCGGTAGCCCGCGGTGCGGCACAGCGCCGTGTCCCTGAGTCGAGTGATCACGAGGTGGGTGCTCCATGTCCGAGCAGAGAGCGCGACGGCGGCCACGGGCCGCGCGGATCGCGACGCGCCCGCTGGGAGGCCGGTGATGGGAACCACGGCACGCCGTCTGTGGTTGATCGGGGTGGGCGCGCTCTTCCTGTTTTATGTCCTCGGAACGCGGATCCCGGTGGGAGAGACGACACTGGCGGACACGCTCGGCCAGTGGCCGACCGCCGTGGTCGCCGGTGCCGCCGGTGCCTCCCTCCTGTACGCCTCGCGCCGCTGGGCGCGGACCGGGGCGGACTGGGCCGCGCACGTGGATGGGGCCGACGGCCCGGCCGCACTGCGCTACCTCGGGCTGGCCGCTCTGGCCTGGTGCGCGGGTGGGCTCACACACGCCATCACCCGGGCCTTCACGGGCGGATCCGGCATTTCCCTCACCCTGGGTGACCTCTTTGCCTTGGCAGCATTGCCACTCTTCGTGATCGGTTTCACCCGGTTCGCCCCGTGGCCGGGAGGGCTGCGCACGGCCACCCGGCACATCACCGACAGTTACGTGTGCGCCGCCGCCGTCTTCTCCGTGGTGTGGCTCCTGCTGTTCTCCCCGCTCTACGAGGAGCTGGGCGAGGGCGCGGGCCTGCTCGGTTTCGCGCTGGTCTACCCGGTCGCCGACATCGTGGTGCTGTGCCTGCTCATACCGCTGGTGTTCATGTCGCCGCACAGCACGCGGCGCGCGGTGCTGCTGGCGATCGGCGCGCTCATCATCATCGCCGCCTCGGACATGATCGGCGCCGTGACCCGATTGACCGGGCCCCCGGTTGCGGGCGGCATCGAGCAGCCCGTGCGCTTCCTCGGCTTCGCCCTGCTGGGCGCGCTGCCGTGGCTGGTGGAGCACCGCCCGGGCGCCGCGCCGCGCCGGATCACAGGCCGGGGCCTGTACCGGTTCGCGCCGGAGATCGCCGCGGTGGCCGCCGTCTTCGTGGCCACGGTCGTGCTCACCATCGGCGGCCTGAGCCTGCCCGGCGTCGCCGCGGTGCTGCCGCTGGCGGCCGGGACCGCGGTGCTGGTCCTGCTGCTGCGCGTCATCGGGATGCTGGAGGAGAACACCACCCTCTCCCGCATGGTGCGCAACCGCGAGGGGCACTTCAACGAACTCGCCCGCAACAGCGGCGACGTCATCCTCGTGCTGGACCGCGACGGCAGTGTCTTCTACATGAGCCCGGGCACGGCGGAGGCGTTCGGGTACCGGTTGGACGACGTCCTGGCCGCCCCGGTCACCACGCTCATCCACCCCGAGGACCTGGCGCGTACCAAGGCCGTCACGGACCTGTT
Organism: Nocardiopsis oceani; assembly: GCF_054777395.1. NCBI lineage: Bacteria > Bacillati > Actinomycetota > Actinomycetes > Streptosporangiales > Nocardiopsidaceae > Nocardiopsis > Nocardiopsis oceani. The sequence goes on along the minus strand of NZ_BAAHAR010000001.1, from coordinate 93,210 downwards.
CAGCGAACGCTCCGGCCAGGGTGTGCACCTGCGCCTGCGGGTACGCGCCGCGGACGGCACCTGGCGGCACACCTCCTCGACGATCTCCCTGTACGAACAGCCGGGCGAGCCGGACCGCCTGCTGGTCACGACCAGCGACATCAGCGCGCAGGTCGCCCTGCAGGACCAGGTGGAGCACCTGACCTTCCACGACGGGGTCACCGGGCTGCCCAACCGGGCCTACCTGGAGGAGCGGGCCAGCGACGTGCTGGCGCACCGGGCGATCAGCGAAGACCCCACGGGGGACGTCGCCGTGATCTTCCTGGACCTGGACGGCTTCACCGCGGTCAACGACTCCGCCGGTCACGTCCGCGGTGACCACATGCTGGGACAGGCCGCCCGCCGCCTGCGCGGGGAACTGGACTCGAACGCCACCCTGGCGCGCTGGGGCGGGGACGAGTTCGCCGTTCTGGTCGAGGACGTGCCCAAGGCGCAGCGCGTGGTCGACCTGGCCGAACGGCTGGGCCGCGTGATCGCCTCCGTACCCTTCCAGGTGGCCGACCGCGACATCGTGCTCACGGCCTCCATGGGTGTGGCCTTCGCCGAGCCCGCCACGGACAGCGGTGAGCTGCTGCGCAACGCCGACGTGGCGATGACCCGCGCCAAGGAGCGCGGGGCCGGGAACGTGGAGGTCTACGCCGCGCACATGCACGACATGGTCGTGTCCCGGCTCGAACTCCAGATCCGGCTGCGCGAGGCCCTGGCGGGCGGCGAGTTCTTCCTGGAGTACCAGCCGGTCGTCGACCTGGGCACGTCCCAGGTGACGGCGGTGGAGGCGCTGGTGCGCTGGGACCGCGACGGCGAGACGGTGGGTCCCGACGCCTTCCTGGGCGCGGCCGAGGAGTCCGGGCTGATCGTGCCCCTGGGGGAGTGGATCCTCCGAGAGGCCTGCGAGAAGGTCGCCGTGTGGCGGATCTCGGACTGGGACATCGGCCTGGCCGTGAACCTGTCCGTGAAGCAGATCCTGTCGCCGAGGTTCGTGGGGACCGTGGAGCAGGTGCTGGCCGAGACCGGCCTGCCCGCGGAGGTGCTGACCCTGGAGGTGGACGAGGAGGTCCTGCTCGAGGACGAGGGCGACGCCGTGCAGCGGCTCGGCGAACTGCGGGACCTGGGCGTGCAGCTGGCCATCGACGACTACGGCATGGGGTACGCGTCCCTGGCGCACCTGCGCGAGCTCAGCGTGGACGCCATCAAGATCGACCCGTCGTTCATCGCCGACCTGGGCCGCGACGACACGGTCACCCTGCTCACGCACACCATCATCCAGCTCGGCCGCGACCTGGGCGTGCAGGTGGTCGCCGAGGGCATCGAACGCCCGGAACAGCTGGAGCAGCTGCGCGTGATGGGCTGCGACCACGGCCAGGGCTTCCTGGTGGCCCGCCCGATGCCCGCCAACGGCGTGGAGTCCCTGGTCGGCGGAGAGGCCGGCGTCAACCTCTAGCAACACCACCTAGGCAAACCGGACCCAATGCGGATATAGCGCCGTTCACCTGCGAAGACGGGGATTGGCTCGCTAGTTTTCCGGCATGCCCTCCCATCAGCACGAGTTCCCCCTCGACCTGATCCGCAACGATCCAGCGTCGGTGGTGGAACTCCTCAAGGAGATGACCGGCAAACCCTTGCCGGAGTACACCCGCGTGCGCTGTGACGCCGCCGAGGCCACCAGCACTGCACTGACCCACCTGACCTCGGATTCGGTGGTGGTCTGCGAACGTCCGCCCTACCCCCACGAGAAGGGAAAGGAGCCGGTCCCGGTCCTCGGGATCATCGTCGAACCCCAGAACAGCCCGGACCCCCGCAAGTACTACCGATGGCCCGCATACGTGGCCAACACCCGGCTGCGCCTGGAATGCCCGGTGGTGCTCCTGGCGCTCGTGCCCACGTCGGCGCTGGCGAGCCGGTTCGCCGAACCGATCGACCTGGGGTGCGGCGAGGTCCGCCCCTTGGTCCTCGCACTGGACACCCTCACACCCGTCACCGACCCCAAGGTGGCCGCGGCCCGGCCGGTACTGACCGTCCTGGCTCTGGCCAACAACCCGACCGAGGACGGGGCGGCACTGGACGCGCTGCTCGAGGCCCTGAAAAGCCTCGATGCCTCGTCCACCTCGCTGTACTCTGACTATGTGATCGCGGCCCTTTCGGCCACAGCTCGCGGATCATTGGAGAAGCTCATGAAGCTGAAGGACTACGAGTTCAAGACCGAGCTGATCGGGCGTCCCTTCCGGGAAGGAAGGGAGGAGGGGCGTGCCCAGGGGCGTGCCGAGGGGCGTGCCGAGGGGCGTGTCGAGGCGCTTCTCGGCTTTCTCGAGGCCCGGGGGATCGAGGTGACCGAGGCCGCGCGGGAGCGGATCACCGGCACCACCGACATCGCGGCACTGGACACCTGGCTGCGCAGGGCGGTCGACGCCGAGCGGGTGGAGGACCTCTTCGGCGAGTAGGCCGGTGTGCACCGACTCCTCCCGTTAAGTCCGGCTTACGAACTGCGCGTCGTGCCCCTGCCCTGTGTCCTGCGTTACACAGAACAGGGGCCTCTTCTGTGTCTGTGCAGGTCAGGGCGGTGTTGTTTCAGGTACTGGAGTCGCATGCTGACATTTTCGTCTCGCATAGTGAGACAATATTAAGTTCTGGTTGACGGGCGACCGCTCCTTCGGCCAATGTTGTCAACGTGCAGAACAACTTCCTGATTCTCGTACTTGGTCGGCGCGCAGCCCACTGAGTTTCTTCTGCTGCGCGCCACCCCTCAACCGCCACCGGGCGGTGGGGGTTTTTTTATTGCCAAACCGGGCCGAGAGCCAGAACCACCGTTCCCAGAGCCGCTGTACCGCTCTGGACCCTCGCTGAAGGATCTTGAGATGACCGAGCAGATGACCGGCGCCCAATCGCTGATCAGGTCGCTGGAGCACGTCGGCGTTGACACTGTCTTCGGGATTCCCGGCGGCGCCATCCTCCCCGCGTACGATCCGCTCTACGACTCGCCCAAGGTGCGCCACATCCTCATGCGCCACGAGCAGGGTGCAGGGCACGCGGCCGAGGGATACGCCTACGCGACCGGGCGCCCCGGAGTGTGCATCGCCACCAGCGGCCCCGGAGCCACCAACCTCGTCACGCCCCTCGCCGACGCCCACATGGACTCCGTCCCGATGGTCGCCATCACCGGCCAGGTCGCGTCCCCGATGATCGGCACCGACGCGTTCCAGGAAGCCGACATCTGCGGCATCACGATGCCGGTCACGAAGCACAACTTCCTCGTCAAGGACGTCCGCGACATCCCCCGCACCATCGCGGAGGCCTTCCACATCGCCTCCACCGGCCGCCCCGGCCCCGTGCTCGTGGACATCGCCAAGGACGCCCTCCAGGGCACCACCGAGTTCGTCTGGCCCGAGCGCCTGGAGCTGCCCGGCTACCGCCCGGTCTCCAAACCCCACGGCAAGCAGGTCCGCGAGGCCGCCCGGATGATCGCCGACGCCAAGCGCCCGGTCTACTACGTCGGCGGTGGCGTCCTGCGCGCCGGTGCCGCCGCTGAACTGCGCGTCCTCGCCGAACTGACCGGCGTCCCCGTCGTCACCACGCTGATGGCCCGCGGGGTCTTCCCCGACAGCCACCCGCAGTACGTGGGTATGCCCGGCATGCACGGCGACGTCGCCGCCGTCGGCGCCCTCCAGAAGGCCGACCTGGTCGTCGCCCTCGGCGCCCGCTTCGACGACCGCGTCACCGGGCGGCTGGACAGCTTCGCCCCGGACGCCAAGATCGTCCACGCCGACATCGACCCGGCCGAGATCTCCAAGAACCGCCACGCGGACGTGCCCATCGTCGGCGACTGCCGCGAGGTCCTCGCCGACCTGGTCGTGGCGGTCCGGACCGACCAGGAGAAGGGCCGCACGGGCGAGTACGAGGCCTGGTGGAACCGGCTCAACCAGTTCCGTGCGAACTACCCCAAGGGCTTCGACACCCCCGACGACGGAAGCCTGTCGCCGCAGCTGGTCATCCAGCGCCTCGGCCAGATGGTCGGCTCCGAGGCCACCTACGTCGCGGGCGTCGGCCAGCACCAGATGTGGGCCGCCCAGTTCATCGACTACGAGCGCCCCGGCGCCTTCGTCAACTCCGGCGGGCTCGGCACCATGGGCTTCTCCGTCCCGGCGGCCCTGGGCGCCCAGGTCGGAGACCCGGACCGCGTCGTGTGGTCGGTCGACGGCGACGGCTGCTTCCAGATGACCAACCAGGAGCTCGCCACCTGCGCCGTCGAGGGCATCCCGATCAAGATCGCGGTGGTCAACAACGGCAACCTGGGCATGGTCCGCCAGTGGCAGACCCTCTTCTACGAGGGCCGCTACTCCAACACGGACCTGCAGACCTCCCCGATGGACGAGAAGGTCCGCATCCCCGACTTCGTGACGCTCGCCGAGGCCTACGGCTGCGTCGGCCTGCGCTGCGAGCGCCCTGAGGACATCGACGCGACGATCGAGAAGGCCATGGCCATCAACGACCGCCCCGTCGTCGTCGACTTCACCGTGAACCACGACGCCATGGTCTGGCCCATGGTCGGACCCGGTGTCAGCAACGACCAGATCCAGTACGCGCGCGACATGGCGCCGAACTGGGAACACGAGGACTAGGGCATGTTCTATGGACACATACCCTGCTGCGCGTCGCCCCCAGAGGCACTTGCACTGCGCATCTCTCAGGCGACAGCCAAACCCGGGCGGGCCTCCGCTGTGCGATGCTGCCGAGCTTGCGAGGCGGCGCACAGTGGGGGAACTCCTTCTTCGGCCTTGTGCCAGCACCGCCCACCCGTCGCCCGCCACCACCCTCAACGGACGCCTACGGCGCGGCACCTTCTGCCCGTCGCCCGCCACCACCCTCAACGGACGCCTACGGCGCGGCACCTTCTGCCCGTCGCCCGCCACCACCCTCAACGGACGCCTACGGCGCTGAGTCTCCTTCGCGACAGGCAGCACCCACAGAACACACCCTAGGAGATAGGCCGAACTACCATGAGCCGTCACACGCTATCCGTTCTGGTCGAGGACACCCCGGGCATCCTGGCCCGAGCCTCCGCCCTCTTCTCCCGTCGTGGGTTCAACATCGACTCGCTCAGTGTCAGCACCACTGAGTACCCCGGACTGTCCCGGATGACGATCGCGGTCAACTGCGACCTACACCCCTTGGAGCAGGTGACCAAACAGCTCAACAAGCTGGTCAACGTCGTCAAGATCGTGGAGATGGACACCACCGCGTCGGTGCAGCGCGAGCTGCTCCTGGTCAAGGTGAAAGCCGACGCGTCGAGCCGCACCCATGTGCTTCAGACGGCCGAGCTCTTCCGCGCACACGTCGTGGACGTCAGCCCGGACGTCGTCGTCATCGAGGCCACCGGCGACCCCGAGAAGCTCGATGCCCTGGTCAAGAACCTGGAACCCTTCGGGATCCGGGAACTGGTGAAGTCAGGGCTGGTCGCCCTGGGCAGAGGGCCCCGCTCGATCACCGACCGCTCCCTTCGGGCGGTCGACCGCAGCGCCTGACCCGGCTTCAGAAAGCGGTACAGGAGCCCCGCTCGAGCTGAAAGGCTGTCCGGGCACGGACGGACGGCCTTCCTCCCGCCCCAAAGAACGTGAGAAACAAGGAGTAACCCCAAGTGGCAGCAGAGATGTACTACGACGACGCCGCGGACCTCGCGCTCATCCAGAGCAAGAAGGTCGCCGTGATCGGTTACGGCAGCCAGGGTCACGCGCACGCGCTGTCGCTGCGGGACTCGGGCGTGGACGTGCGGATCGGTCTGGCCGAGGGCTCCAAGAGCCGGGCCAAGGCCGAGGAGGAGGGCCTGCGCGTCCTCACCCCCGCCGAGGCCACCCGCGAGGCCGACGTCATCATGATCCTGGTCCCCGACCACATCCAGCGGGACCTGTACGCCAACGAGGTCCTGCCGAACCTCGAGTCGGGCAACGCCCTGTTCTTCGCCCACGGGTTCAGCATCCGCTACGGCCTCGTCAAGGCCCCCGACGGCGTCGACGTCGCCATGGTCGCCCCCAAGGGCCCGGGCCACCTGGTCCGCCGCCAGTACGAGGCCGGGCGCGGCGTGCCCTGCCTGGTCGCGGTGGAGAAGGACGACAGCGGACAGGCCTGGGACCTGGCGCTGTCCTGGGCCAAGGGCATCGGCGGCACCAAGGCCGGGGCCATCAAGACCACCTTCACCGAGGAGACCGAGACCGACCTGTTCGGTGAGCAGGCCGTGCTGTGCGGCGGCACCGAGGAGCTGGTCAAGGCCGGTTTCGCCACCCTCGTCGAGGCGGGTTACCAGCCGGAGATCGCCTACTTCGAGTGCCTCCACGAGGTCAAGCTGATCGTCGACCTCATGTACGAGGGCGGCCTCTCCAAGATGAACTGGTCGGTCTCGGACAACGCCGAGTACGGCGGCTACACTCGCGGCCCGCGCCTCATCACCGAGCAGACCCGCGAGGAGATGCGCAAGATCCTGCGGGAGGTCCAGGACGGCACCTACGCCAAGGAGCTCATGGACGAGTTCGACGCCGGTCAGCCGACCTTCAAGAAGCGTCGTGAGGCCGAGCAGAACGAGCAGATCGAGAAGGTGGGCGCCGAACTGCGCCCCCTGATGAGCTGGCTCAAGGCTTAGCAGTAGTACACACGCCGCCGGGGCGGGGCACACGCCCCGCCCCGGCGGCGTGTGGAGGGAGGGTAGCGTCCGGCTGGGAGTCCCCGGGGTGAGACTTCTTTCGCCCGGTGGAGGCACTCCGCCCGAAGGGCTTCCCTACTCAGCTAGTAGACTTTGGACCGGCCGTCACTCCCGATCCGGGCAGCAGCCTCCACCTGCGCGATCGGGTCGCACCACCCGTAAAGGAACCGTTGTGACCAAACCCGTCGTACTCGTCGCGGAAAAGCTCTCGCCTGCAGGAATCGCGCTCCTCGAAGACGACTTCGAAGTGCGCCATGTGGACGGTGCCGACCGGTCCCAGCTGCTCCCCGCCCTGGCCGGTGTCGACGCCCTCATCGTCCGCAGCGCCACCCAGGTCGACGCCGAAGCGGTCGCCGCGGCCAGTCGGCTCCAGGTCGTCGCCCGCGCGGGTGTGGGGCTCGACAACGTGGACGTGGACGCCGCCACCAAGGCCGGCGTGCTGGTGGTCAACGCCCCCACCTCCAACATCATCAGCGCCGCCGAGCAGGCCATCAACCTCCTCCTCGCCAGCGCGCGCAACACCGCTCCCGCGCACAACGCGCTCATCAACGGTGAGTGGAAGCGGTCCCAGTACACGGGCGTGGAGCTCTACGAGAAGGTCGTCGGCGTCGTCGGCCTCGGCCGGATCGGCGCCCTGGTCGCCCAGCGCCTGCTGGCCTTCGGCACGAGGGTCATCGCCTACGACCCGTTCGTGCAGCCCGCCCGCGCCGCCCAGATCGGCGTCGAGATGGTCACCCTGGACGAGCTGCTCGAGCGCAGCGACTTCATCTCCATCCACCTGCCCAAGAACAAGGACACCCTGGGCCTGATCGGCGACGATGCGCTGAGCAAGGTCAAGCCCTCGGTGCGGGTCATCAACGCCGCGCGCGGCGGCATCCTCGACGAGGAAGCCCTCTACCGGGCGCTCAAGGACGGCCGTGTGGCCGGTGCGGGCATCGACGTGTTCGCCAAGGAGCCCACCACCGACAGCCCGCTGTTCGGGCTCGAAAACGTCGTCGTGGCGCCGCACCTGGGTGCGAGCACCAACGAGGCCCAGGAGAAGGCGGGTACGCAGGTCGCCCGTTCGGTGAAGCTGGCCCTGTCGGGCGAGTTCGTTCCGGACGCGGTGAACGTACAGGGCACCGGTGTGGCCGAGGAGATCAAGCCGGGCCTGCCGCTCACCGAGAAGCTCGGCCGGGTCTTCACCTCCCTCGCCGGCGCGCTCGCCGCCCGGATCGACGTCGAGGTGCGCGGCGAGATCGCCCAGCACGACGTGAAGGTCCTGGAGCTGGCCGCGCTCAAGGGTGTGTTCACCGACGTGGTCGAGGACGCGGTGACCTTCGTGAACGCGCCGCTGCTCGCCAAGGAGCGCGGTGTCGAGGTCAACCTCATCACCAGCGACGACAGCAGCGACTGGCGGAACCTGATCTCCGTGCGCGGTGTGCTGGCCGACGGGACCCGGGTGTCGGCGTCGGGGACGCTGACCGGTCCCCGCCAGTTCGAGAAGCTGGTGGAGATCAACAACTACACGATGGAGATCGACCTCGAGGAGCACATGGTGTTCCTCTCCTACGACGACCGCCCCGGCATCGTCGGCATCGTCGGTGCGCTGCTCGGCGACTCCGAGGTCAACATCGCCGGGATGCAGGTCATCCGGGACCAGGAGGGCGGCAAGGCGCTGATCGCCCTGACCGTGGACTCGGCGGTGCCGGACGACATCCTGAACTCGATCTCCACCGAGATCGAGGCCGAGATCACCCGCCAGATCGACCTGGAAGACTAGCGCCCCCAACCGGGGCCTGCGGGTCCGCTCGCTTCAGGGTCGTGCCATCTCGGGTGGCACGGCCCTTTTGTCATGGTTCGCCGGTTGTGCTTATCGGCTGTGAACTGCGGCGACGCGAATTCGTCTCACATGGTGAGAATCTCTGGTCATATAGTTGGACATCCGATATTCTGACGTCCTAGGAGTCAGCGGTTTCGGCCCCACCGCCGGAACCGCGGTCCATCGCCTAGCCGACTCCCACAGGAATCCGCGACGGCGACCCCGGCAGACGACCCCGCCGGGACGAGCTCCTGCTTCTCCCGTGGACAACGTCGCCCACGTTCCGCGCCCGCAGAGGCCTGTCCGGCACAGATCGCCGCGCGACCTCGGACGCATGTCACCGTTCAACGCCGACGGCCGAGCCGTAAGCTCCCGCCGTCGCGCAGTGCATCCGGAGAGTCACATGTACGACATGATCGAGTACCCGTCCACGCCCGACACCGACGACGAGATCGCCCGCGCCCTGCAGGACGCGATCAACCGCCGCGACTAGAGGCTGAGGTTCGCCTGAGGTCCAGATCCGGCCAGAGAGCCCGCTCTCGGAGCTCGCAGGAGGTGGGGCGGCGGCGCCGGTCCGCGGGGCCGGTACAGTTGTCTCACCTACTGTTCATCTGATCTCGCCATGTGAGAAATCATCGGTGGGACCACGTCTGAGTTAGAGGCAGTCCGTATGGCAGCGCGCACCGTGAAACTGGCCGTCATCCCCGGCGACGGGATCGGCTCCGAGGTGGTCGCCGAGGGCCTCAAGGTGCTGGAGGTCGCGGCCTCCCAGTTCGACCTGGCCGTCGAGACCACCGAGTACGAACTGGGTGCCAAGCTCTGGCACCGCACCGGTGAGACGCTGCCCGACTCGGTCGCCGCCGAGCTCGCCCAGCAGGAGGCCATCTACCTGGGCGCGGTCGGCGACCCGTCCGTGCCCAGCGGGGTCCTGGAGCGCGGCCTGCTCCTGCGCCTGCGCTTCGACTTCGACCACTACGTCAACCTGCGCCCCGTGCGCCTGTACCCCGGCGTGGACAGCCCCCTGGCGGGCGTGACCCCCGAGGACATCGACATGCTGGTCGTGCGCGAGGGCACCGAAGGCCCCTACGCGGGCGCGGGCGGCGTGCTCCGCAAGGGGACCCGGCACGAGATCGCCACACAGGACAGCGTGAACACCCGCTTCGGCGTCGAGCGCGTGGTCCGCTATGCCTTCGAGAAGGCCGCGGCCCGCCCCCGCCAGCAGCTGACCCTGGTGCACAAGGACAACGTCCTCACCTACGCGGGCGACCTGTGGCAGCGCGCGGTCAAGGAGATCGGGGCCGAGTACCCGCAGGTCTCCGTGGACTACTGCCACGTCGACGCCGCCGCGATGTTCTTCGTGAACCAGCCCGGCCGCTTCGACGTGGTCGTCACCGACAATCTGTTCGGCGACATCATCACCGACATCGGCGCCGCCATCACCGGCGGCATCGGGCTGGCCGCCAGCGGTAACATCAACCCGGACAACACCTTCCCCAGCATGTTCGAGCCGGTCCACGGCTCCGCGCCGGACATCGCCGGCCAGGGCAAGGCGGACCCGACCGCCACCGTGCTCTCCGCCGCGACCATGCTTGAGCACCTGGGAGTGCCGGAGGCCGCCCGTCGGATCGAGGCCGCGGTCTCCGCGGACCTGAAGACCCGTGCGGCCGACGACGCGGTCCGGTCCACCACCCAGATCGGCGACGACCTCGCCGCGCGAGTAGCCGAGCAGGGCTGACGCGACCACGGTCGGCCCTGCCTTTCCGGAGCGCGGCCAGCCGACACAGCCAGCTGTGACACGCCAGCGGGCGCGCTCTGAACCGCGCGCCCGCTGCCTGTGTGTGGATCCGGTCTGGCGACGGGTGCGCTGATCCGACAGACTAGATCCCAGGTCGGCGGCGCTGCCGACCCGTTGCACCCGAGAGGACCACCGACAATATGAACAACAACGCCACCACCACTGGCTTGACGTTCGACATCCAGCTCTCCGACCAGCGGAAGACCCCGCAGGAACGCGAGGCACTGCTGGAGAATCCCGGGTTCGGTCAGGTGTTCACCGACCACATGGTGACCATCCGCTACACCGAGGGCAAGGGCTGGCACGACGCCAAGCTGGAGCCGTACGGCCCGCTGACTCTGGACCCGGCCACGGCCGCCCTCCACTACGCGCAGGAGATCTTCGAGGGGCTCAAGGCCTACCGCCACCCGGACGGCACGCTCGCCTCGTTCCGCCCCGAGGCCAACGCGGCCCGCTTCAACAAGAGCGCGGCGCGCATGGCGATGCCGGAGCTTCCCGAGGAGCTCTTCCTCAAGTCGATCGAGCTCCTGCTCGCGCACGACGGGGCGTGGGTCCCGTCCAAGGAGTACTTCAGCCTGTACCTGCGGCCGTTCATGATCGCCACGGACGTCGGCCTCGGGGTCAACCACCCGTCGCGCACCTACATCTACATGCTCATCGCCTCGCCGGTGGGCTCGTACTTCTCCGGCGGCGTCCAGCCGGTGACGGTCTGGCTGTCCAAGGACTTCACCCGCGCCGCCCCGGGCGGTACCGGCGCCGCCAAGTTCGCGGGCAACTACGCCGCGAGCTTCCTGGCCCAGGCCCAGGCGGTCGAGAAGGGCTGTGACCAGGTCGTGTGGCTCGACGCTCGCGAGCACCGCTGGGTCGAGGAGATGGGCGGCATGAACCTGTGGTTCGTGTTCGGCGAGGGCGAGAACGCCCGCTTGCGCACGCCGCCGCTGACCGGGACCCTGCTGCCGGGCATCACCCGCGAGTCGCTGCTGACCCTCGCCCCGGACCTGGGCATCCCGGCGGAGGAGGAGCCGATCTCCATCGAGGAGTGGAAGGCCGCGGCCGAGTCCGGTGAGCTGACCGAGGTCTTCGCCTGCGGCACCGCGGCCGTGATCACCCCCGTCGGCCACGTCAAGAGCGACGACGGCGAGTTCACCGTCGGCGACGGCCAGCCCGGCCCGGTCACCATGCGCCTGCGCGAGGAGCTGGTGGGCCTGCAGACCGGCCTGCGCACCGACAAGCACGGCTGGATCACCACGTTCTAGCCGACCGCTGACGCCTTCCCGAGGGCCGTCCGGTCACGGCCGGGCGGCCCTCTCGTGTTGTTCGGAAGCTCCGCAAGTGTCCGGTCTGAGAAATTTGTGTCTCAGCCAGTGAGACGTTTGGGCTCCGAGCTGCGTCTCACCGGCTGCCGTATGGCACACTGGCCGCATGCTGTCCCAGGTACTCATTATTTCGGGGCGCGCTGGCTGACGACTTCCCGCGATGACGCAGGGAAGAATCCGGACCCTGCCAGCGCGCTGACCTCTCGTGTCCACGAGGGGTCTTTTTTATTGGTCGGGACCGCCATACACAGCATCCACCTTCGGGAGTTCCACCCATGAGGGACGACAGTTTCCACGTCTTCGACACCACGCTGCGCGACGGAGCACAGCGCGAGGGGATCAACCTGCGGGTCTCCGACAAGCTGGCCATCGCGAAGCTGCTGGACGACTTCGGGGTGGCGTTCATCGAGGGGGGCTGGCCCGGCTCCAACCCAAAGGACACCGAGTTCTTCCAGCGGGCTTCACAAGAGCTCACGCTGGAACACGCGCGACTCACCGCGTTCGGCGCGACCCGCCGGGCCGGTGTGCAGGCCGCCGACGACCCACAGGTGGCCGCTCTGCGCGACAGCGGCGCGTCGGTCGTCACCCTTGTCGCCAAGAGTGACGACCGACACGTCGAAAAGGCCCTGCGCACGACCCTCGACGAGAACCTCGCCATGGTCGCCGACACCGTCTCGCACCTGGTCGAGCACGGCCAGCGCGTGTTCGTGGACTGCGAGCACTTCTTCGACGGCTACCACCACAACCCCGAGTACGCACTGTCCGTCGTCCGCGCCGCCGCCGGAGCCGGAGCGGACGTCGTCGTCCTGTGCGACACCAACGGCGGCATGCTCCCCAGCGACGTCACCCGCGTGGTCACCGAGGTCCTGGGGGCCACCGGCGCCCGCCTCGGCATCCACGCCCAGGACGACACCGGCTGCGCGGTCGCCAACACCCTCGCCGCCGTGGACGCCGGCGCCACGCACGTGCAGTGCACCGCCAACGGCTACGGCGAGCGCGTGGGCAACGCCAACCTCTTCTCCGTGGCCGGAGCGCTCAGCCTCAAGTACGGCCGCGAGGTGCTCCCCGACGGCTGCTTGGCCGAGATGACCCGCGTGGCCACCGCCATCGCCGAGATCGTCAACCTCGCCCCCGACACCCACCAGCCCTACGTGGGGGTGTCCGCCTTCGCCCACAAGGCCGGGCTGCACGCCTCGGCGATCAAGGTCGACCCCGACCTGTACCAGCACACCGACCCCGAACTGGTCGGCAACCGCATGCGCATGCTCGTCTCCGACATGGCCGGGCGCGCGTCGATCGAGCTCAAGGCCGAGGAGCTGGGTGTGGACCTGGCCGGCGACCGCGCCCTGTCCGGCCGGGTCGTGGAGCGGGTCAAGGGCCTCGAACTGTCCGGCTACAGCTTCGAGGCGGCCGACGCCTCCCTGGAGCTGCTGCTGCGCGAGGAGCTCGGCGAGCCGGTCCGCTACTTCGAGACCGAGTCCTGGCGGGTCATCACCGAACGCCGCCCGGCCGTCGGCGCCAGCCCGCTGTCCAGCGACTACGAGAGCCTCACCGAGGCCACCGTGAAGCTCCTGGTCAAGGGCGAGCGCGTCATCGCCACCGCCGAGGGCAACGGTCCCGTCAACGCCCTGGACCGGGCGCTGCGGAGTTCGATGGAGAACGTCTACACGGCCTTGGGTGGGCTGGAGCTGACCGACTACAAGGTCCGCATCCTGGAGGGCACCTCCGGCACCAACGCCATCACCCGGATCCTCGTCTCCATGAGCGACGGAGTGACGGAGTGGACGACGGTGGGTGTGGGCCCGAACGTCGTGGACGCCTCCTGGGTGGCGCTGGAGCAGGCCATCACCTTCGGGCTCCGGCAGCAGGGCTACCCGCAGGGCTGACCCGCGCCGGAAGCCCGTTCCCGGCCGCCTGACCCCTGAAGACGCCGGGGCTTGTCCCCACCCACCATCGGACGGGGCGGACGCAGAGGGAACGAAGAGGGGGTGCCGGGGCGACAGAGTGGTCCCAGCGCCCCCCTTGTACTCGCAGCGCGCGTCAGGCGAGGACGATGTCGTCGCCGTCGACGCGGATCTCGACCTCCTCGAGGGGGCTGTCCGCGGGGCCCTCGGTGGGGGACCCGTCCTCGATGGAGAACCGGCTGCCGTGGCAGGGGCACGCGATCTCCCCGTCGGCGACCTCGTCCACCGGGCAGCCCTCGTGCGTGCAGCTGGTGGAGAAGGCCCGGAAGGTGCCCTCCTCGGGCTGGGTGACGACCACCTCGTGATCACTGAAGATGGTGCCCTCGCCGACCGGGACCTCGTCGGTGGTGGCGATGGGGCCGTCCGCGTCACCGGGTTCTCCGCCGCCGTTCCCGCCATCGGTTCCGTTCCCGTCGTCGGCGGCCTGGTCGCCGCCGCAGGCCGTCACCACCCCCACCAGGGCGCCGCCGCCGACCGCGCCGAACGCGGAGCGCCTGGTCACCTCGGGAAGGACGGACTCGGAACGGGGCTTGCGGCAATCACACATGCGGCCTCACTCTCTCGCCCGGTGCGGGGCGGGCGGACTACGGCGCGGGGTGCGGGCCCCGCGCAGACGACGGGCGGCCCCGGTCGCGGTGGGGCCGGGTCCGGAACACACTAGAAGCGCCCCGCCTCAGGGGGAACACCGCTGTTGCCCACGAACCCTTCGTTGTGTCTTCTTCGTTGCGCAGCCCGTGCCGGATTGGTCGCGAGGGGAACGTGCCGGATCGGTCCCGACGGGAGCTAGGGGTTCACCCAGCCGTTGGCCTCGCAGCCCTGGAGGTCCAGGGTCTGCTGCTGCATCACCGGGGCGGGCTCGCCGTCGCCGGGGCAGTCCACGTGGCCGTGCCCGAACGTGTGGCCGACCTCGTGGTTGATCAGGTAGATCCGGTAGGTCTCCAGGTCGTCCTCGAAGTGCTCGACGCCCGACACCCAGCGGTTCTGGTTGATGATGGCGCGGTTGCCGTTGGCGCAGGACACGAACCCGTTGGTCTGGAGAGGCGCGCACATGCTGTCCACCGTGTCCGGTGCGGCCAGCAGGACCCGGATGTCGGCGTCGTCGCCGTCCACCCGCTGCAGCGAGCGGTCGCCGTCCTCGCCCCAGCTGCGCGGGTCGCCCAGGATCTCCTCGACCGCCTCGACGAAGTCGTCGTTGTCCCCGGGCAGGCCCTCTTCGACCTCGACGGCGAAGGTCGTCAGCGAACCCTCGCCCATGACCTCGCTCTCACCCTCCATGACCTCCATCTCGCCGTCCGCGGAGTCGACCTCCTCCTCCACCGAACGCTGCAGGACCGGGAGGTCCTCCTCGTCGTCCTCGTCCGGTGACGGGCTGGGCGAGGGGCCGTCCGCCCCCGCCTCGGAGTCGGCGGAAGGGTCGGGGGTCGGGTGGCGGCGGCCGTCCTCTTCGGGCACCCCGTCTCCTACGGGGCCGCCCGCGGAGGTCTCCTGCGGCGAATCCGGGTCGGCGTCGGGCTCGGGCACACTGACCATCAGCACAGCGGAGGCACCCGAGACCAGGCACAGGCCGAGCGCGAGACCCATGGGGTACCTGCGCGGTCGGCGGTGCTTGGCGCGGGAAGCTTTGCGGGGCACGAGGCTCAACCTCTCGACGGTGGACGGTGGTACCGACGGTCCCCGGCGGAGGAGGCGGGGCCTCCGGCGCCTTCCGACGGCCGCGGGGACGCGCCGACCGGGTGCGGTCGGGAAAGGCGCCCCCACGGGGTGGCCGGGTGTCATGACAGCCACCCTGGGCGGTGTTCTCGCCCACCTGGGCGAGCCGCCTACTCCCGGAGCGGACAGCTCCCGAGAGTTTCGGACAACGCACCCAGCATGCCAGAGATCGCCCCCACAGAGGGCCAAGCGGCGCCCCAGGAAGTATCGGTGTGTCACGGCTTCGGTTGTTTGTCTTCGCCGTCCCAACCCTCACCCGTACCCGCTTCTGCGGCGTGTGCGCGGAGGCGCCTGGGCAGGACCTGCCCCTTCGCCGCTACGCTGCAAGCGGCAAGAGCGAGTCAAGCAGGGCTGCTGGGAGGCAACAGGTGCGTATCGCGAGGTTCGCGGCCGGTGATGAGGTCGGGTTCGGCCTGGTCGAGACGGACACGGACACGGGGGAGGACTTCGTCGCCCGGCTGACGGGCCACCCGTTGCTAGGGGACATCAAACTCACCGGTGAGCGGGCCAAGCTCGCCGACGTGCGCCTGCTGTCACCGGTCCTGCCCACCAAGGTCGTGTGCATCGGCAAGAACTACGCCGAGCACGTCGCCGAGATGAAGGACATCACCGGGGAGTCCACCGAAGAGCCGGTGGTCTTCCTCAAGCCGTCCACCGCGGTCTCCGGACCGCACGACCCCGTGTTCTACCCGACGATCTCGGAGCGGGTCGACTTCGAGGGCGAGCTGGCCATCGTCATCTCCCGGCCCTGCCGCGAGGTGCCCCGGGAGCGGGCCAAGGACGTCATCCTCGGCTACACCGTCGCCAACGACATCACCGCCCGGGACCTGCAGAAGCAGGACAAGCAGTGGACCAGGGCCAAGGGGTTCGACTCCTTCTGCCCGATCGGCCCGTGGATCACCACCGGGTTGAGCATCGAGGAGGCCCAGGACCTCGCGGTCACCACCACGGTCGACGGGGAGACCCGCCAGGACGGGCGTACGTCACAGTTGATCCATGACATTCCGGGCATCATCTCCTATGTCACCTCGTTCATGACCCTGCTCCCGGGCGACGTGCTCCTGACCGGCACCCCCGCCGGCGTGGGCCCCGTCGAGGTCGGCCAGGAGGTCGCCGTCACCGTGGAGCGCCTGGGCACCATCAGCAACCGGGTGGTCACCCGGGACTGACGGCCAGATGAGGGCCGCGCACGGGCCCGCGCCGTGTGCGGCCCCGGGGCGTGAACGCCGAACACGCCCGAACCCGGGGCCGGTGCGTGCGGCACCGTCCCACCGAGCGGAAGGTCTGATCACTTGTCCCGGCGACGCAGTTACGTCCGACCCGCTTTCTTCGCGAGCGTCTTCACGCTCGTCCTGGCCCTCCTGGGCTCGGGCCTGTGGATGCTGACCCGCCCCGGGCCCGACGAACCCGAACGCCCTTCCGAGCCCGAGGCCCCATCGGACCGGGGCCAGAGCCAAGTGCGCCTGATGCTGGCCGGGGACTCCATGACCCAGGGCGCCGACGGCGACTGGACCTGGCGTTACCACCTGTGGAACCACCTGGAACCGCACGTCGAGGGACTGGACTTCGTCGGCCCTTTCACCGCCCCCGCCACCCCGGAGCAGATCGTCCCGCCGGAGCTCAGCGGCGGCGAACCCGACGAGGGCGACCCCGGAACCGTCGAGTACCGGGACCCGGACTTCGACCAGGACCACAACGCACGCTGGGGCCGCACCCTGGCCGACGCCGCCACCACCATCCACCGGGACGTGCTGTTCCACCGGCCGGACGTCCTGTGCGTGATGATCGGCCTCAACGACCTCGTGTACCCGATCACCGCCGCCGAGATGGAACAGCGGCTGCGCACCTACGTGGAGGGTGCCCGCGCGGCCAACCCCGGCATCCGGATCCTCATCGCCGAGGCGCTGCCGATCGCGCTCGCCGACACCGACGACGGATTCGCGCTGCGCGTGTACGTCTACAACGAGCTCGTGCGCTCGTTGGCCGAGGAGCTGTCCACCGAACGCTCCCCGGTCGCCAGCTTCGACCTGGCCAAGGCGGAGGACTGGGACGTGGTCACGGACACCTACGACGGCACCCACCCCAACGACGACGGCGAGATCAAGATCGCCGCGGGCTTCGCGGACGCCCTCTCCCGAGAGTACGGGTTGGGCCCGATGCACGCCCGCCCGCTGCCGATCAACCCCTGACCGCCGCCGGCCGCCTGACCGCCGCCGACCGACCCTGGTCCGCTGCCGGGCTGCCCTTGGTCCTCCGCTGGTCCGCGGTACCGTCCACCGCGGTGCCGGGACTTCCCACAGGTCATCCCGTGCCGCGGATACCCTGGGGTCCGTGACTGAGACTCCGATTCGTACCCGCTTCGCCCCTTCCCCCACGGGCATGTTCCACGTCGGTGGCGCACGTTCCGCGCTCTTCAACTGGGCGCTGGCCCAACAGCAGCCCGAGGGCCGCATGGTGCTGCGCATCGAGGACACCGACGCCGCACGCAACCGTCCCGAGTGGACCGACGGCATCATCCGCGCGATGGCCTGGATCGGCATCGACTCCGAGGACCCGCACTTCGAGGGTCCCTACTACCAGTCGGCCTACGTCGACCAGCACCGCGAGAGCGCGCAGGAGCTCTACCGCTCCGGGCGCGCCTACTACTGCGACTGCACCCGCGAGCAGGTGCAGGAGCGGCGCGACAACCCGAACTTGGGCTACGACGGCTTCTGCCGCGACCGCGGCCTGGTGCCCGGGCCGGGGCGTGCGCTGCGCTTCCGGGTCCCGGAGGGCGGCCCGACGGTCGTGGACGACCAGGTCCGCGGCCGCGTGGAGTTCGACCACGCGTCCATCGAGGACTTCGTGATCGCCCGCGCCGACGGCTCCCCGCTGTTCGTGCTGGCCAACGTCCTCGACGACGTCGAGATGCGGATCACGCACGTCATCCGCGGCGAGGAGCACCTGTCCAACACCCCCAAGCAGCAGCTGCTGTGGGAGGCGCTGGGCCTGACCCCGCCGGTGTGGGCGCATCTGCCCGTCATCGTCAACGAGCAGCGCAAGAAGCTGTCCAAGCGCCGCGACAAGGTCGCCCTGGAGTCCTACCAGGACGAGGGCTACCTCGCCGAGGCGATGGTCAACTACCTGATGCTGCTGGGCTGGGCGCCGGGCGACGACCGCGAGATCATGCCGTGGCCCGAGATGGTGCCGCTGTTCCGCATCCAGGACGTCAACAGCTCCAGCGCCTTCTTCGACGAGAAGAAGCTGCGGGCCTTCAACGGTGAGTACATCCGGGAACTGAGCGTCGAGGACTTCATCGAGCGCTGCCAGCCGTGGCTCACCGGGAAGGACACCCCGTGGGACGCCGCCGACTACGACCCCGAGGTCTTCGCCGCCGTCGCTCCGCTGGCCCAGAGCCGCGTGGCGGTCCTCAGCGAGATCGTCCCCAACGTGGACTTCCTGTTCCTGGGGGAGCCGGTCGAGGACGAGAAGAGCTGGCGCAAGGCGATGAAGCCCGGTGTCGGCAAGGAGATGGTGGAGGCCGCTCTGGCGCGCTACGCCGACCCCGAGCTGGTGTGGGCCGCGGACGACCTCAAGGCCGCCACCGAGGAGACCGGGGCCACGCTCGGCCTGAAGCTGGGCAAGGCCCAGGCGCCGGTCCGCGTGGCCGTCACGGGACGGACCGTGGGCCTGCCGCTGTTCGAGTCCCTGGAGCTGCTCGGCCGAGAGCGGGTCCAGGCTCGTCTGGAGGCCGCTCTGGAGCGCCTGCGCGCCGAGGAGAAGGCCGGCCAGGAGAGCTGATCGGGGCGGGGTGGCCGGGCCCACAGCCCGGTCGCCCCGGTTTCCGTTCGCGAGCACTCAGAATGTCCGCTAGAGTTAAACACGTCGCCGAGGGGGACAGGGCAGCGAGAAGCTACCGGGTCCTCCCAAAGCATTGGCCTATGGTGTAATCGGCAGCACGGCTGATTCTGGTTCAGTTAGTCTAGGTTCGAGTCCTGGTAGGCCAGCGCATGATCGCGGTTCGCCGCGATCGGCACGGGTCTTCGACCCAGGTGCGCCCCCGTCGTCTAGTGGCCTAGGACGCCGCCCTCTCAAGGCGGTAACGGCGGTTCGAATCCGCTCGGGGGTACCAACGGGAAGAGGCTTCCACACGGTGGAAGCTTTCTTTCTGGCCGGTGTGCACCACCGGTGTCCGGTTCGAGTGGGTATCGTGGTTTCACGGTTCAGCTCGCACCGACTAGGCCCCCGTCGTCTAGTGGCCTAGGACGCCGCCCTCTCAAGGCGGTAACGGCGGTTCGAATCCGCTCGGGGGTACGCGATCACCAGGCTCCATCCACAGGATGGGGCCTTTCGTGTGTCCGGGGCGGCCGCCGAGCCGCGGGGCTCAGCGGAGGGCCAAGGAGTTCCGGCCCCGCGGATCCCGGCCCGCCCGGAGCTCACTCCGCGTGGGCGACCAGCTCCTCTAGTTCCTCCATCGGGCCCCCGGCGGCGATCAGCATGGCGGCGAGCTGGTCGAGCAGCCAGTCCGCCAGCTCGTTCCGGGACATCTCCCGGTCGCGCAGCCAGAACATCACCGCGGTCTCCACCGCCGACACCCAGCAGCGCAGGGCCAGCACCAGCCGGGGCGAGGGATCGCTGATACCCACCCGCTCCAGGATCAGGGTCCGCACACCGTCACGGACCCGGTCGATCTCCGCTTCGGTCTCCTCCGTCGCGATCACCGAACCCCCGTTCAGCAGGGCGGTGTAGGACGGTTCGTAGGAGTCCGCGAAGTCGACGAAGGTCCGCAGCGCGAGCCGCAGCTGCTCCAGCGGCGGCAGGTCGTCGGGCGGGACCAACCGCGGCATGAGCTCGGACATGGCCTGCTCCAGCGCGGCCCGCCGCAGCTCCGCCATGTTGGGGAAATAGCGGTAGACCAGGGCCCGGGAGACATCGGCCTCCTCGGCGATCTCCTCGGGGGTGACGTCACCCGGCGGGCGCCGCGCGAACACGCGCAGCGCCGTCCGGATCAGGTCCTCCCTGCGTTCGTGTGGCGCCATGCGGCGTCGTCGCCGCTCGGTGCCCGGCACAGGGGCCGGGCCCGCCGGAACCGTCACCCGCGCCTGGTGACGGCCGGCCCTGTGGGACACCACCGTTGTCGAAACCTCCCGAGCCCTCACGGGCTTGCTCGAATCCGTCCTCTCCCCGAAACTATCGCGCCCCGCACCACCTCACAGGTCCAGCACCAGCTGTTCCCCCTCGTCTGCACGGGAGACGCACAGGGCGAACTCCCCGCCGCGCGGCGAGCCGCCGGTGGGCCGGTCGCGGTGGTCGGGCACGCCCTCCAACAGTCCCACCCGGCAGGTGCCGCAGAAGCCCTGACGGCACGAGTAGGCGGTCTCGGGGCGCACCTTCCGCACCGCGTCCAGCGCCGACTCGTCCTCCGGGACCGAGAGCACCGGGCCGGAGCGGCCCAGCCGCACCTCGAACCGGCGGCCGTCCACGATGGGCGCCGGTGAGAACCGCTCGGAGAAGAACGGGGTACCGAGGGGCGCCCGTTCCCGCAGCGCGTTGATCAGCGGCGCGGGACCGCACACGTACACGGCCGTGCCCGGGGTGAGGCCGGCCAGGACCTCCTCTGCGTCCGGGGTCCCGTACTCGTCGTCGGGACGTACGAACACGTCCGCGCCCTCGGGCAGCTCGTCCTGGAACGGCATGCTCTCCCGGTTCCGGCCCGTGTAGACGAACCGGAAGTCCCGGCCGGCGCTGTGCGCCGCCCGCACCATCGGCAGGATCGGGGTGATCCCGATGCCGCCCGCCACGAACAGGTACCGCTCGGCGCGGGCGAGGGGGAAGGCGTTGCGCGGGCCGCGCAGCCCGACCGTGTCCCCCTCGGTGAGCCTGTGCGCCATCCCCGAACCCGTACCGCCCTCGATGAGGCGCACCGCGATCCGGTAGGACGAGCGGTCGGCCGGGTCGCCGCTGAGGGAGTACTGCCGCACCACGCCGTCGCCCAGCACCACGTCCACGTGGTGACCGGGCTGCCAGCGGGGAAGGGACGCACCGGGTTCGGCGGGGGACAGGGTGAGCACCGCGACATCCTCCGCGGGGCGCTGTACGCGGGCCACCCGCACCGGAAGGTCGCCGGAAGGATCCGGGACGGGGTGCCCGGGCCGCCACGTCGAGGTGACCGGTTCGATGCGCTTGGCCAGCCGCTCCAGGGCCAGCATGAACCGGTCCGGGCGCTTCCCGCGGCCGAACAGGGAGACGGGGGAGCGCGGGTTCGCGTAGGACTCGGAGCTGTGCTTGACCCGGCGGTCACGGTCGCCGGTCACCGGGCGGCCCCTTGCTCCGCGGAGTCCTGCTGTGCGGAGCCCTGCTCGGTGGCCTCCTGCACCTCCGGCTGCTTCTCGGCGCCCTTCTTCGCGGCCTCCTGCTCGGCGGTGTCGGCGGCTCGGGCGGCGGGGGAGACCGCCAGGTAGGCGACGGCCTGGCTGGTGGAGCCGTGGTGTGACGGGTGGTACTTGCGGTGCAGGTACTCGGGGACGGCCCGGGCCAGACGGCCCAGGTGCGGGATGAGCCCGCGCTTGCCGTCCCGCAGCGCCCAGGAGGCCTTGGGTGTGCGCCCGTTGATCCTGCCCCTCAGGTAGGGGTCGTTGGCGATGAGGAAGCGCACCCCGCGCACCCACAGCGACGCCAGGGCCAGGGCTGCCACACCCATCGTGACCGCGCGGCGCGGGTAGCCGCCGTCCAGGTGCATGTACAGGTCGTAGGCGACCGCGCGGTGCTCGACCTCTTCGGCGCCGTGCCAGCGCAGCAGGTCCAGCATGGTGGGGTCGGTGTCGACCTCGTCCAGTTTCTTGGCGTCCAGGACCCACTGGCCCAGAACGGCCGTGTAGTGCTCGATCCCGGCGATGACCGCCAGCCGGGTGCGCAGCCAGGCGAACTCGCGGGCCCCGGACAGGTCGCGGTCGCCGAGGACGACCCGGAACATCCAGGCGATCTGCTCGACGTAGGGGCGCGGGTCCAGGCCGTGGGCGTCCATGTGGTCGAGTACGCCCGCGTGCGCCTCGGCGTGCACGGCTTCCTGGCCGATGAAGCCGAGCACCTGTTCGCGGAGCTCGTCGTCGGTGATGTACGGGACGGCCTGCTTGAAGACCTCCACGAACCACCGCTCGCCCTCGGGCAGGAGCAGGTGCAGCACGTTGATGACGTGGGTGGCGAAGGGCTCGTTCGGGATCCAGTGCAGGTCCAGCTCGCTCCAGTCGAACTGGACGTCGCGGGCGTGCAGGACGAGGCGGTCGGGTTCGTCCACGTCTGGGGCGGCGGATTTGGGGGCGGTGGAGCGGTCGGTGGTCATGATCGGCCTCCTGGTGGCAGCGAGGTGGGCAAAGGGGAGGGGGCGGTGCGGTGCTACAGCGGCGGCGCGAGGCGGGCGTAGCCCCGCAGGGCGCGCGGGGACAGGCGGGACAGGGCCAGGCCGACGTGCGCCTCACCGGTGACCGGGACGATCTCCGGGCCGGACTCGACGGCGTCGGCGATGCGCCGGGCCGCCTTCTCGGGGGTGTAGCCGCGCAACCGGTAGAGGCGGTTGAGCCGGTCCTTGGCGCCGGAGACCTCGCCCATCCCCGAGAGGCGGGCGTTGCTGATGATCCCGGTGTTGATCAGACCCGGGCACACGGCGGTGACGCTGACGCCCTGCCCCGCGAGCTCGCCGCGCAGGGAACGGCCGAGTCCCAGTACCGCGGCCTTGGTGGCCGAGTAGGCGCCGTACAGGCGTGAGGGCAGGTAGGAGGCGGCGGAGGCCGTGTTGACGATCCTGCCGCCCCCACCGGAGGCGACCATCATCGGGGCGAAGGCGCGGCAGCCGTTGATCACGCCCCACAGGTTGATGTCGACGACCCGCTCGAGGTCTTCGGTGCTGGCTTCGAGGAAGGGCCCGGCCACGCCGATACCCGCGTTGTTGACCACCAGGTCGGGGACCCCGTACTGGTCGCGCACCCACGCGGCGAGCTTGTCCATGGCGGCGGAGTCGGTGACGTCCACGCGCTGGGCGCTGGAGCCGGGCGTGATCATGGCGCAGAGTTCGGCGGTGCGCTCGGCCGCCGGCGCGTTGATGTCGACCGCGACGATCCGGGCCCCGCGCTCGGCCAGCTCGAAGGCCAGGCACCGGCCGATACCGCTGCCCGCGCCGGTGATCACGGCGACCTGTCCGGCGAAGGCGCCACCGTGGCGGCGGGCCTGCTGCGCGGTGAGGTTGCGGGCCGGGCGGGGGGCACCGGACTCGATCTCCTCGACGAAGGCGCGCACGCGCCGCGCGACGGGTGCGGGGTTAGAGCGTACGGACCAGTGGCCGCCCTTGAAGCGGTGGAAGCGGAAGTCCTCGACCCAGCGCCCCGCGTTGGACTGCACCTGCTCGACCATGAACGCGTCGTGTGTGGGTGCCAGCGCCTGGACCGGCACGTGCGTGCGGCGCTCGGTGGGTTTGGTGAAGCGGCGGAGCATGTTGGCCCGGTACAGGGACAGGCCGTTGAGGTAGTCGCGGGTGGCGCGCTTGGCGGGCACCCGGGGGCCGCCGCCGATGCGCTCCAGCCCGGCCAGGGCGGCACCGCCGACCCCGGTGAGCCAGGCGGCCTCGGGCAGGCCGGGGGTGCTGAAGAAGCCGATGTAGCTGGAGCGCACGGCCTGGCGCAGGACGTTGCGGACCCCGTCGGGGGCTTTCTTGAGCCAGTGGCCCGCGTGGTCGAGGTTGGGGCCGGAGACCGAGGTGAAGGACGCGAAGCGGTGCGTGTGCTTCGGCTCGGTGACGGCGTGCCAGGTCTGGATGGAGCCCCAGTCGTGCGCGACCAGGTGGACTGGCCGGTCGGGGCTGACGGTGTCGACGACGGTGCGCAGGTCGTCGGCGAGCTGGTCCATCAGGTAGCCGGACCGGTCGTCGGGCGCGGTGGAGCGCCCGGCGCCGCGGACGTCGTAGGTGACGACGTGGTACTCGGGTGAGAGCTCGGCGACGAGGGAGTCCCAGACAGTGGCGTTGTCCGGGTAGCCGTGCACGAGGACGAGGGTGGGCTTCGTGCGGTCCCCGGAGGAGTAGACGGCCAGGCGCTGGCCGTCGGTGGCGGTGGCGTAGCGGTGCGGTCTGGTGCTCATGCGGTCGTTGTCTCCTCGCTGGCGCCGACGGTGGTGAGGGAACCGGGGGTGGGGGCGCCGACGGTGGGCAGGGAGGCGTGGGAGCCGCTGTTCCACCGGCGGACGTGCGGCAGGTCGTCGTCGAGCCAGTAGGCGTTGTCTTCGGTGACGACGAGGATCTCCTCGAACTTCACGCCCATGTCGCGGAAGCCGATGTGGGGCTCCACCGCCCACATGCCGGGGGTCGCCGGGTGGGCGGAGATGTCGCCGTCCGCCCACAGGGGTGAGCGGTGGTGCATGCGCTCGACCACGAGGTCTCCGAACAGGGTCTGGAGGGAGCGGATACCGAAACCGGCGACAATTCGCTTGGGCAGGCGGGACTCGACCTTGCCGACCTGGTGGGCGATCACGCGGCCGGGGTAGACCCGGTGCCGGTTGTCGTAGCCCTGCTCGCGGATGAGGGCGTCGACGGCGCGGTAGACGTCCTGGAGGGTTTCACCCGCGCGCACCCTTTCGACGATGAGTTCGCGGTGCGCGCGGAGGTCGTCCATGAGGCGGTCGTGCAGGGGGTTCTCGCCGAGGTAGCCGGAGTAGCCGATGTCGGCGACGTAGCCGTCCCGGACCGGTGCGCAGTCGAGGATGAAGGGCATGCCCTCCTCCAGTCGCCGCCGGGTCGGGAAGAACTGGAGGGGGACACGGAAGTTGCGGAAGGCGGTGCGGTCCCCGAACCAGGCGAAGGGGGTGTGGAACCAGTCCTGGACCCCTCGGCCCTCCAGGTGTTCGCGGATGCGGCGGGCGGCCTCGCGCTCGGTGACCCCGGGCTCGAGGGTGGCCGCCACGTCGCCGGCGGCCTGGTAGGCGAGCTGCTGGAGCTCGCGGAAGGCGTCGAGATCGGCTTGGGAGGCTGTGTTCCCAGTCACGTTCTTATGAGACATCCCGTCATGTTAGACATCGTGTCAGTAAGTGTCCACGGGTGGGGGTGGGGTTTCGAGCCGGTCGGCCCTGAGTGCCCGCGCACGCAGCCGCTCCCGCAGGGGCGGGCAGCGGGTAGGGGGGCAGGTGCCGGGTGGCGCGAGGAAGGCGGATATACGAAGAGGGCGGTGCCCCCAAGTGGGGAGCACCGCCCTCTCGTCGTTCGGTGGCCGCTGTGACCAGGGATGATCTTGCCCCTGTCTCCACCTTCGGCGCCCGAGAGTGGAGACAGGGGCAAGATCATCGGGTGTTAGTGGGCGCCCTCGTAGGTGTGGAGGGACTCGCTGATCTTCTCGGCGGCGGACACGACCGCCTGCGAGTGCATGCGCCCGGGGGAGCGGCTGAGGCGCTCTATGGGGCCGGAGACCGAAACGGCGCCGATCACGCGCCCTCCGGGGCCGGCCACGGGTGCGGAGACCGAGGCGACACCCTGCTCCCGTTCGGCGACGCTCTGCGCCCAGCGGCGGCGGCGCACCTGGGAGAGGCTGGCGGCGGTGAAGCGGGCGCCCACGAGTGAGCGGCGGATGCGGTCGGAGTCCTCCCACGCGAGCAGGACCTGGGCGGCCGAGCCGGCGTTCATGGGCAGCTCGCTACCGACCGGGACGGTGTCCCGCAGGCCGCTGCTGCGCTCGGAGGCGGCCACGCACACCCGCAGGTCGCCCTGGCGGCGGTAGAGCTGAGCGCTTTCGCCGGTCAGGTCGCGGAGTTGCACGAGGACCGGGGCGGCCACGGCGAGCAAGCGGTCCTCCCCGGTGGCGATCGACAGCTCACCCAGGCGGGGGCCGAGCACGAAGCGGCCCTGGCTGTCCCTGGTGACCATGCGGTGCCGCTCCAAGGCGACAGCGAGCCGGTGGGCGGTGGGGCGGGCCAGACCGGTGATCTGGACCAGCTGGGCCAGCGATGCGGGGCCCGATTCCAATGCGTCGAGGACGGACATTGTCTTGTCCAGGACACCGACACCGCTGGATGAGCTAGAGTTGTCCATGGCTTGATATTGCCGTCTCGATATGTGGAATGCAAGTCGGCCCGCACATGCGCCGCAAACCGCGCGCGAGGCCAGCGGCGCCCACAGTTCCTGAGAGGCCACTGCCGAGACGCGCCAGATACGCTAGACACGAGAGAGGCGATCGCCCATGGCACGCACGATGGCCGAAAAGGTCTGGGAAGAGCACGTCGTCCGACGTGCCGACGGCGAGCCGGACCTGCTCTACATCGACCTCCACCTCGTCCACGAGGTGACCAGTCCGCAGGCCTTCGAGGGCCTGCGCCTGGCGGGTCGCCCCGTGCGCCGTCCGGACCTGACCATCGCCACCGAGGACCACAACGTCCCGACGATGGACCTCCTGGCACCCATCGCCGACCCCGTGTCCCGCAAGCAGGTCGAGACGCTGCGCAAGAACTGCTCGGACTTCGGCGTCCGCCTGCACCCGATGGGCGACATCGACCAGGGCGTCGTACACGTGGTCGGCCCTCAGCTGGGCCTCACCCAGCCGGGCATGACGGTGGTCTGCGGCGACAGCCACACCAGCACCCACGGCGCGTTCGGCGCGCTGGCGTTCGGTATCGGCACCAGCCAGGTCGAGCACGTCCTGGCCACCCAGACCCTGCCGATGCAGCCCTTCAAGACCATGGCGGTCACGGTCAACGGCCAGCTCAAGCCGGGTGTGTCCGCCAAGGACATCATCCTCGCCGTGATCGCCAAGATCGGCACCGGCGGCGGCCAGGGCTACGTCATCGAGTACCGGGGCGAGGCCATCGAGGCCCTGTCCATGGAAGCCCGCATGACCGTGTGCAACATGTCCATCGAGGCGGGCGCCCGCGCCGGGATGATCGCCCCGGACCAGACCACGTTCGACTACGTCCAGGGCCGCCCGCACGCCCCGCAGGGCGCGGACTTCGACACCGCGGTCGAGCACTGGAAGAGCCTGCGCACCGACGAGGGAGCCGAGTTCGACGCCGAGGTGGTCCTTAACGCCGACGAGCTCAGCCCGTTCGTCACCTGGGGCACCAACCCGGGCCAGGGCGTGCCGCTGCACGCCGAGGTGCCGGACCCGTCCTCCTACGAGGACTCCTCCGCCCGTGCCGCCGCCGAGAAGGCCCTGCAGTACATGGACCTCGAGGCCGGGACCCCGATGCGCGACATCAAGGTGGACACGGTCTTCCTGGGCTCGTGCACGAACGGCCGGATCGAGGACCTGCGGATCGCCGCGGAGATCGTCCGCGGGCGCAGCGTCGCCGACGGCGTGCGCATGCTCGTCGTGCCCGGGTCCATGCGCGTCAAGGAGCAGGCCAACGAGGAGGGCCTCGGGAAGGTCTTCGAGGAGGCCGGCGCCGAGTGGCGCGAGGCGGGCTGCTCGATGTGCCTGGGCATGAACCCGGACCAGCTCAAGCCCGGTGAGCGCAGCGCCTCCACCTCCAACCGCAACTTCGAGGGCCGCCAGGGCCGGGGAGGCCGCACCCACCTGGTGTCCCCGCAGGTCGCCGCCGCCACTGCCGTGCGCGGCACCCTGTCCTCGCCCGCCGACCTGGTCTCCGAGTAGACCCCGACCCCGTCAGGAGAGTCCTCCCATGGAGAAGTTCGACGTCCACACCGGTCGGGCCGTCCCGCTGCGCGCCAGCAACGTCGACACCGACCAGATCATCCCCGCCGTCTACCTCAAGCGGGTCAGCCGCACCGGGTTCGAGGACGGCCTGTTCGCCGAGTGGCGCAAGTCCGACCCGGATTTCGTGCTCAACCGACCCGAGTACAAGGGTGCGGACGTGCTGATCGCCGGTCCGGACTTCGGCACCGGCTCCTCCCGAGAGCACGCCGTGTGGGCCCTGCAGAACTACGGGTTCAAGACCGTGCTGTCCTCGCGTTTCGCGGACATCTTCCGCGGCAACTCGCTCAAGGGCGGCCTGCTGACCGTTCTGCTGCCGCAGGAGGTCATCGACCACCTGTGGGAGGCCGTCGAGGCCGACCCCGCCACTGAGGTGACGGTGGACCTGGTCAACCGCGAGGTCCGCGCCCCGGGGGTGCAGGAGTCGTTCGAGCTCGACGACTACACCCGCTGGCGGCTGCTGGAGGGTCTGGACGACATCGCGCTGACGCTCCGTCACACGGACGAGATCGGGGCCTTCGAGGCCGGCCGCGAGCGCTGGAAGCCGGTCACGCTGTAGGCGCAAAACGCCGATCTGAAGCGGGATCGGGGGTCGTTGTGACGCAGCGCACCCCCGGTCCCGAATAATTTTACCTTTACTTGACGTGAGCAACTGCTTACGGTCTTTGTGTCCTTAAGCTGGGCGTGTCCCGCGCCCGGAATCCGGTTATACGTAGGCATTTGAGGCCCACAGAAGGGGGCAAAAGGGACTGCCTCCCCTGTCCCGTTCGTTGGCCCGAACCGGTCGCGGAGGGTGACCTTGCAGGTCGGGAGGGGCCCGACACGCCTTCTCCGCAGGCGTTTGTATTTGTGTAAAGGGCTCTGCTTCCCCTAATTTCGTGCGAGCAAGGGGGAACCGGAGGAACCTTATGAACAAGCGTGACCTGATCGACGCGATCTCCGACCGTCTCGGAGACAAGAAGACCGCGACCGAAGCGGTCAACGCTGTGCTTGAAACCATTCAGGCCACCGTGGCGTCGGGCGACAAGGTCGCCATCACGGGCTTCGGCGTTTTCGAGAAGTCCGAGCGTGCGGCTCGCACCGCGCGCAACCCCGCCACCGGCGACACCATCAACGTCCCCGCGAGCTTCGTTCCGAAGTTCCGCGCTGGCGCTGATTTCAAGGCGCTGGTCAACGGCGACAAGAAGTAGTCTCGCCGCCGTCAGGCGTGCAGGCCGTCATCCGCCCGGGTTCCCCACAAGGGAGCCCGGGCGGAGCGCTGTCCGGGGCGGACGGACCGCCCTCCGGGCCGGGAGCGGGGGCCGGTTCTGCACCGCCGGAGCGGGGCGGCACCGCTTCAGCGCGCGCACCGGGCGCCGACCGGCACCCGGTCCAGGAGCTCCCTCGTCCGGGGGCCCACCCCGAGCGCCGCAGCGGCCGCCAGATCCTCGGGGGTGTCCACGTCCCGTCGAACCGACCCCACCCCTGGGAGGACCAGTTCACGGGCCCCACCGGCCAGATGGCGGGCGCGGGAGGCTCCTTCGAAGGCAGGGGCGAGCGGTTGCCCGGCCGTTGCGGCCAGCAGCGTGGTCCCCACGCCGGGGGTGTCGGGCAGGAACGACCGCCCGTGCGCCGAGGCCGCCGCCAGAACCCTCTCCAGCTCGATCGGGCGCAGCGCGGGCAGGTCCGCCGACAGCGCGCACACCCCGCCCCCGGGCACCCGGTCCCGCGCGGCACGCGCCCCGTGCTCCAGAGCGGGGTTCAGCCCGCCGTCCGGTTCGCCCGGCACCACCACCGCGCCGAGACGGGCCAGTTCGGCGCCGGCCCGGGGGTCGTCGGTCACCGCGAAGACCGCGCCCGTGGCCGGGCACGCCCTCGCGGCGGCCACCGTGTCGCAGGCGATCGCCAGCGCCAGGCGCTCCCGGTGGTCCCCGGCGGCCCGGGCCAGTCGCGACTTGGCCAGGCCGAGGTGCTTGACTGGGACGATCAGGGACCAGCGCACCCCGAAGCGCACAGCCCCGCCCCGCTCTCCAAAGCCGGTCACTGTTCCCCCGGGACGTCGATGCGGCAACGACAGTGACGAGGGTAGGCGTTCGGGGTCAGGCGCGGCGCGGGCACCCTGGGCGTGTTGGTCCGGGCCGCCGTGCGGCGCACCCCGGCACACCAGCGCACCCTAGACTGAATCGGTTGTGCTCTCAGGCGCCTGACCGGGCGGGGAGCGAGAAGTAAGGAGTCCCGTGGCCAAGCAAAGAGAATCGCGATGGGTCCAGTGGGTCGTGTCCCGGATCGTCCGGTTCGCCCTGTGGCTGGTGACCAAGCCGGATTGGAAGGGCACCGACAACGTTCCCGCCAAGGGCGGCGTCATCATCGCCGCGAACCACCTGTCGGTCACCGACCCCCTGACCGTCGCGCACTTCCTCTACATCGGGGCGCGCCGCTGGCCGACCTTCACCATGAAGGACGCGGTCATGAAGATCCCCGTGGTCCGCTCGGTGGCCAAGAGCACCGGCCAGATCCCGATCAAGCGCGGCAGCGCCGACGCGGTCAAGGCGCTCAGCGAGGCCGAGAAAGCGCTCACCGAGGACGGTTCTTCGGTGATCTTCTACCCCGAGGGCACCTGCACCCGCGACCCCGAGCTGTGGCCGATGACCGCAAGGAACGGTGTGGCGCGGCTGGCGCTGATCACGGGGGTGCCGGTCGTCCCGGTCGCGCACTGGGGCGAGCACAAGCTCCTGCCCTACGGGGAGAAGAAGCCCCGGCTGCTGCCGCCGCGCAAGCGGATCCAGTTCAACGCGGGTCCGCCGGTGGACCTGTCCGAGTTCCGGGACAAGCCGCTGACGGCGACCGTCCTCGACGGTGCCACCGCGGCGATCATGGCCGACATCACCGCGCTGCAGGCGGAGATCCGCGGGGAGACCCCGCCCGCCGAGCCGTTCGACTTCAAGAAGGCCCGCCAGCAGGCCGCCGAGGCCAAGCGCGCCGAGCGTGCCGAGCTGGGGGGCGAAGGCAAGAGCCAGGGCGAAGGCACAGACGAGAGCGGAGAGAGCGCTGAGGGCTCGGGGGAGCCGGCCGCCAGCGACGACACCGCCAACGGTGACAACGGGAAGAAGAACACGGGGGCATGACCGACCTGATGAGGGCTGACAACGTGAAGGTCGCGGTTCTGGGCAGCGGGTCTTGGGGGACCACGTTCGCCAACGTCGTCGCGGACGCCGCGGACCTCGCGCGCAAGAACGGTGAGGAGACCGCGGCGGAGGTGGTCCTGTGGGGGCGCCGGGACTCGGTGGTCGACGCGATCAACGAGTCCTCGGAGAACCCGGACTACTTCCCGGGCGTCACCCTCAACGCGGGGCTGCGCGCCACCACCGACGCGGCCGACGCGCTGGACGGCGCAAGGGTCGTGGTGCTGGCGGTGCCCTCGCAGTCCCTGCGGGAGAACCTGGCCGCCTGGCGCCCCCTGATCCCCGAGGACGCGGTGGTCGTCAGCCTCATGAAGGGCGTCGAGCTCGGCAGCCTCATGCGGATGAGCCAGGTCATCGGCGAGGTCCTGGACTTCCCGCAAGAGCGGATCGCCGTGGTGTCCGGGCCGAACCTGGCCCGGGAGATCGTCGAGCGCCAGCCCGCCACCGCCGTGGTGGCCTGCCCGCACGAGGAGACCGCGGTCTTCCTCCAGGTGCTCTTCAAATCGGCGTACTTCCGCCCCTACACCAGCACTGATCTGGTGGGGGCGGAGATCGGCGGCGCGATGAAGAACGTGATCGGCCTCGCGGTCGGCGTGGCCGAGGGCATGGGTTTCGGCGACAACACCAAGGCCTCGCTCATCACCCGCGGGCTGGCCGAGACCACCCGCCTCGCGGTGACCCTCGGCGCCGACGAGCACACCCTGTCCGGGCTGGCCGGTATGGGCGACCTCGTGGCGACATGCTCGTCCCCGCTTTCACGGAACCGGACCTTCGGTGAGAAACTGGGCGCCGGCAAGACCCTCGACCAGGTCGTCGCCGAGACCAGGCAGACGGCGGAGGGGGTCAAGTCCTCCGAGTCGATCCTCGAACTCGGCTGGGCCAACGGGGTCGACATGCCGATCACCGAGTCCGTCGTCAAGATGATGCACCACGACATGAGCCCTGCCCAGGCCCTGGTGGCGTTCATGTCACGCAGCACCAAGCCGGAACGCTACGGGGTCTGAGAGCGAGCACGATGACACACACACCTGGTTCCGGGTACGCGGGAGAGCACACGCGTGCGGTGTCCGCCCCGAAGGCACCGGTCCCCGCCGAGCGCCCGATGCGGATGCCCGTCCACCGCGCCACCACCTACGCGTTCGACACCTCCCAGGGGTTCGCGGACGTGCTGGCCGGGACCCAGGACGGGTACTCCTACGCGCGCATCGACAGCCCCACCGTGGACGCGTTCGCGGACGCGGTCGCGGCGCTGGAGGGCGCTGGGCTCCCGGACCGGGTGCGCGGCCAGTCGTTCGCCTCCGGCATGGCGGCGATCAGCACCGTGCTGTTGGCGCTCACGGAGGCAGGGGCGCACGTCGTGGCGTCCCGTTCCATCTACGGCAACACGTACTCGCTGCTGGACCGGCTGATGCGCCGGTTCGGGGTGCGCACGGACTTCGTGGACATCACCGACCTGGATGCCGTGAGCGCCGCGGTGACCCCGGAGACGCGCGTGGTGTTCACCGAGACGCTGTCCAACCCGGCCATGACCGTTTCGGACCTGCCCGAGCTGGCGCGGATCTCCCGTGAGGCGGGTGCCGCCCTGGTGGTGGACTCCACGTTCGCCTCACCGGCAGTCTGCCGCCCTTTGGAGTTCGGCGCCGACATCGTGGTCCACTCGGCCACCAAGTACCTCGGCGGCCACAGCGACACCACCGGCGGCGTGGCCGTGGCGTCGCCCGCCCTGATCGACCGCATCCGCTCGGCCAGGATCGACCTGGGCCCGTGCCTGGCCCCGGACGAGGCGTACCTGCTGCACCGAGGGCTGGAGACCCTGCCGCTGCGCGTCCAGCGCCAGTGCGAGACCGCCGCGGCTTTCGCCGCCGCCCTGTCCGACCACCCCCTCGTGGAGCGGGTCGACCACCCGTCCCTGCCCTCGCACCCCGAGAACGCGCTCGCGGGCAAGCTCTTCGACCAGGGCCGCTACGGCGCCGTTGTCACCGTCCACCCGCGCGGCGGCACCGAGGAGGGCATGGCGTTCGCCGACCGCCTGCGGGTGGCCACCATCGCCGCCTCCCTCGGCGGCACCCACACCCTGGCCGGGCACGTGGCCTCCACCTCGCACCGGAGCATGAGCGGAACCGAACTGGCGGCGGCGGGCATCTCACCCGGTGCGGTCCGCTTCTCCGTCGGGCTGGAGGACCCGCGGGACCTCATCGACGACGCCCTCGCGGCGCTCGACGCGGGTAAGTGACACATACGGGGGTTTTCTCCCGGTTCAAGTTCCATCAGCAGGCGAGATAGGGTCAGGCAGCATGTCGTCCGAGCAGCGCAAGATTAGGGTCGCCGTCGTCTTCGGCGGACGTAGTTCCGAACACGAGATCTCCTGCGTCACCGCGGGCAGCGTCCTGTCCGTCATCGACCACGACCGCTACGAGGTCGTGCCGGTCGGCATCACGCCCACCGGGAACTGGGTCCTGGCCTCCGGCGACCCGGAACAGTTGCGGATCGAGGAGGGCACGAAGGCCCTCCCCACCGTCTCCGAGGACGGCGTGGAGCTGGCGCTGCCGTTCGACACCGCCGGTCAGCTCATGACCGTGACGCCGGACCAGGGCCCCCAGCGGCTGGGCGAGGTGGACGTCGTGCTGCCGCTGCTGCACGGGCCCTTCGGCGAGGACGGCACCATCCAGGGCCTGTTCGAGATGATGGGCGTGCGCTACGCGGGCGCCGGCGTGTTCTCCAGCGCCGCAGCCATGGACAAGGTCTTCATGAAGGCCCTCCTGGTCGGCAACGGGATCCCCACCAGCGACTTCGTCGCCATCACCGAGCGCACTTGGCGGACCGAGCGCAAGAAGGCACTGGACGACATCGCCGAGCTGGGCGAGACCGTGTTCGTCAAGCCCGCCCGCGCCGGGAGCAGCGTCGGCATCAGCCGGGTCAAGGACTCCAAAGACACCGACGCCGTGATCGCCGCGGTCGAGGCCGCCCGCGAGCACGACCCCAAGGTCCTGGTCGAGGCACAGGTCGTCGGCCGCGAGGTCGAGTGCGGCGTGCTGGAGGCGGAGGACGGCGGTACCCCCGACGTCTCCCTGCCCGCCGAGGTGCACGTGGCGGAGGGCTTCGACTTCTACGACTTCGAGGCCAAGTACCTGTCCACGAGCGGCCTGACCATCCCCGCCGAGATCCCGGAGGAGGCCGTCGCCCGCCTGCGGAAGATGGCCGCCGACGTCTTCGAGGCCATGGGCTGCGAGGGCCTGGCCCGGGTGGACTTCTTCTACACGGAGGACGGCCGGGTCCTGGTCAACGAGCTCAACACGATGCCCGGCTTCACGCCGTCCTCGGCCTTCCCCCAGATGTGGGGTGCTACCGGCCTGGACTACACGGCGCTCGTCGAGCGGATGATCACCACCGCCCTGCGCCGCAACCCGGGCCTGCGCTAGCCCCACACCCGGAAACGCAGCCACTCAGCACAGACGTCTGCCACAGGCCCGGCCGCCCCGAACGGCGCCGGGCCTGTGGTGTGCCCACGCCCGGCGCCGCGGTGATCCACGGTTGTCCACAGCACTGCCCGCCCGCAGTGGCGCCGGGCAGTCCGCACGTGTTCTCCTCGAATTCAGGGGGCGCTGGCCCCCGCCCGCCTCATGCTGCCCGCACCCACGTGTCTATGGGGATTCTTTCGGAAAAGGCGTACGCTGAAATGGTGTTCTCGCTACGCTCAGGAACGTTCTGGATACCGCAGGGAGTCCTTTATGACGTGTGCTGTGCAAGAGCGATCGGAGGGGTCTGAGATGGACCTCCACACGCTGGCCGAAAGCCTCGAACTCCCGGATGGTTACCGCGCGGAGATCATCAACGGGAGCATCACTGTGTCGCCAACGCCCACGGTCAGGCATGCCGACATCGTTACTGAAACCCACGAGTCCCTACTGGAGTCCGGACTCCGGGATCGCGGGCTACGGGCGTTGCAGATGATCACAGTGGAGATCGCTAAGACGGGTGATCGCTACGTACCAGATCTGGTGGTGATGCCGACGTCTCTGGCCAGGGGGCAGGGCTGGGACGGAGCGTCATGGATCCGGCCCGCCGAAGAGGTGGAGCTGGTTGTGGAAGTTGTCTCGCCCAGCAGCGCACACCATGACTGGGTGGACAAGGCGAAGGGCTACGCCCAGGCCTCGGTCCCCCTCTACTTGGTCGTTGATCCGAAGCAGGAAGAGGTTGCTCTGTTCCGCCAGCCCGAGGGAGACGAATACCAGGAGGTCACCCGCGCTCGTCGAAGCGGGTCCGTGCGGCTTCCGAAACCCTTCGACGTGAAACTCGAGGTCGCCGACCTGTTGCTCACCTACTCCTGAGGACGGACGCTCTGACCGATCTCAGTCGAGGGGCGGGCGACCACGTGCGGCGCCCGCCCCTCGGTGCGTGTGCGGGCTACTGCGCCTGAGGCGGGCCCTGCGGGCGGTTCGGGCCCGCAGGCGGGGTCTGGTGCGGGTTCGGGGGAGCTTGGGGCCCCTGAGGGTTCTGAGGTGCCTGGGGTGCGGCGGGTAGGAGCTCCCGGGCGAGGACGGTGCCGCCCGCGGCCGCGGCGGGGAACACGGCCACCGCCACGAACGGGATCGCCAGCAGGAAGTAGGTCGGGATCGCAAAGCCCAGTACCCGCAGGCGGCGCTTGCGCATGTAGTGGCGGCGGTCGCGGATGCGCACCAGTCCACGCCTCTCGAAGGCGCTCGACGTCAGCTCGATCCCCACCAGCCAACCGCCCGCCACGGCGGTCAGCACGGGGGCCACCAGCCAGCCGACGAACGGGACGAACCCGAACAGGAACGCACCGACGGTCACCGTCAGGGACACCAGCACGATGCCCGACGACTGCCGCACCGAGCGGGTGACCGACGACAGCAGGGCCTCGTCCGCCTCTTCCGGTGCGTCGCCCAGCTCCTCCTCGACCCGCTCGGCGATCTTGTCGTAGATCGGCGACCCCAGGGCCAGCGTCACCGTCGTGAACGCCACCACCATGACCAGGACCGCGGCGGCCGCGGCCACCACCGCCAGGGCACCCCGGAACAGGCCCAGCCAGATCTCGTCCCAGCCATCGGCGAACGGCGTCGCCCACGCGACCAGGTCCGTGACGTTCATGACCAGCACCACGAACGCCGCCAGGAACAGCAGCGACGTGATCAGCGCGGGCAGCGCGCCCAGGAAGAACAGACGCGGCCGGCGCAGCACGATGCCGAGACCGCGCAGCAGGACACCGAAACCGCCGAAGACCTCACGTACAGGATTCACGTCGGAACCCTAACGGTCGGAGACCTGCCGGTACCACCCTTCCTGGGCCAACAGCTCCTCGTGGGTCCCGGACTGCAGCACCGTCCCGTCGCGGACCACGTAGATCCGGTCGACCCGGTCGAGGCCGGTGAGGTCGTGTGTGATGAGCAGGGTCGAGAACCCCTGGGCGGCGGCCAGGAGGTCGGCCACCACCGCGTCGCGGGTGTCCGGGTCCAGGTGAGCGGTCGGCTCGTCCAGGACCAGCACCTTGGGGGCCGCCAGCACCGCGCGGGTCAGGGCCAGCCGCTGCCGCATACCGCCGCTCAGCCCCATGCCGTGCGAACCCACCTGTGTGTCCAGGCCCTTGGGCATGGCTTCGACCTCGCCGGCCAACCGTGCCCGCCGCAGCGCGGCCCAGAGGTCCCCGTCCTCCGCGCCCGGCCGGGCCAGCCGGAGGTTCTCGCGGAGCGTGGAAGCGAACACGTGCGGGTCCTGCGGGACACCGGACACCACCCGGCGCACCTCGTCCGCGGGGTAGTCGGTGATGTCGGTGCCGCCGATCTCCACCCGCCCGCCGTCGGGGTCGAGGAAGCGCAGCAGCACCGAAGCGAGGGTGCTCTTGCCCGCGCCGCTCGGCCCGACCACCGCGACGGTCGCCCCGGCGGGGATGTTCAGTTCCACGCCGTCCAGCGCCCACGGCTCCTCGGGGCCGTACCGCACCCGCAGGTCGCGGACCCGCACCGTGGCGTCGGCCTCCGGGTCGATCTCCAGCCCTTCTCTTGCCGGAGGTGACACCCCGGGCGGTGTGTCCAGGACGCCGAACAGCCGCTCGCCGCTGGCCCGGATCGATCCCAGCTTGGCCGCGACGGCGGGCAGCGGGGCGACGATCTCGAAGGCGGCGAGCGTGGTCAGCACCAGCACCGCGAGGGCGGTGGGGCCGATCGAACCGTCCTCCACGGCGAGCACCCCCAGGAAGAGCGCGCCCCACACGGTCAGGCCGGTGATGAGCGCGTTCGCCCCGGCGCTCAACCCGAGGGTCGCGGCATCGCGCCGGGCCACCCGGGTGAGTTCGGCGTCGGCCTCGTAGACCCGCGCCACCTGGCGGTCCATGGCACCGTAGGCGACCAGGTCCGGAGCTCCCTGGAGGGTGTCGACCAGGGTGGTGGAGAGCTTTCCACGCGCCTGTGCTTCGCGCCGGCCGGGGCCCTTGCCCAGGGCGGCCGCGGCCAGCGGGACCGCGAACCCGGCGAGCAGCAGCCCCGACGCCAGCAACAGGCCGCCCGGCACGTACACCACGGTCAGGAAGAGGACGGTCGCGCCGCCGGTCACCACCGACACCAGCGGCGGCGTGAGGCCGCGGACCAACAGGTCCAGGGTGGCCTCGGTGTCGTTGACCAGCCGGGACACCAGATCACCGGAGCGGAATCGGCCGAACGGCTCCGTTCTGGCGAGCCGTTCGTACACGCGCACCCGCACGTCGGCGAGGGTCCGGAAGGCGGCGTCGTGGGTGACCAGCCGCTCCAGGTAGCGGGCCACCCCCTTGCTCACACCTAGGGCGCGGGTGGCGACCACGGCCGCGCTCAGGGCGGTGATGGAAGGGTGGTCGGCAGCGGTGGCCAGCATCCACGCCGCCACACCGAGCAGGGCCACGCCCGAGCCGGTGGCGGCGGCACCGAGCAGCACGCCCAGCGCGAACCGCCCGCCGCGGGGCCAGGCCAGCGCGATCATCCTGCGCAGCGGGTCCCTGCGCCGCTCGCGCTCACCGGTGGCGACGGTGTGCGCGCCCTCAGGGTCCTCGGCCGTACGCGCGGCCGTGTCCGGGCTCATCGGATCGCCTCCTGGGTCGGTAGCGGCAGTGCGGCTGTCCGCAGGTTCCCGCCGAGGGCGGACTCGGCCCAGCCGGTGTCGTGGGTGACGATCACCGCGGTGCGCCCCTCGAGCAGGCGGGTCACGGCGGTGCGCACCGCCTTCGCGTTCTCCGGGTCCAGGTGGGCGGTGGGTTCGTCCAGCAGCACGAGCGGCGCGTCCCGGCACATGGCCCGGGCCAGCGCGATCCGCTGGCGCTGCCCGGCGGACAGCCGGGCGCCCCGCTCACCCAGGCGCGTCCCGTAGCCGTCGGGGAGCGCGGAGACGAAGGCGTCCGCCTCGGCGAGGCGCGCCGCCTCCCGGACCCGCTCCATACCGGCGTCGGGCGCCCCCAGCCGGATGTTGTCCGCGACGGACACGTCGAACAGGTAGGGGTGCTGCGGTACCCAGGCGATCCCGAGCCGCCAGTCGTCGGCGGGGACGTCCTCCAAGGGGGCCCACGCACCGCCGGGTGCCCGCACACTGATCCGCCCCTCGGTGGGTTCGCCGAGCCGCAGCAGCAGGGACAGCAGCGTGGTCTTGCCACAGCCGCTGGGCCCGGTGAGCAGCAGGTGTTCCCCCGCGTTGACGGTCAGGTCCAGCCCGGAAAGCGCCGGGACGTCCCGGCCCGGGTAGAGCAGCCCGACCCCTTCGAAGCGGAGGTCACCCGAGGCGGCGGGGGAGGGGGCGCCGGTCGGGGCCGGAGGTCCTTCTTCCTCAGCGCGGTCCTCTCCCCGGCCAGCGCCATGGTCCCCGCCACCGTTGCGGCGGGTCTCCCGCTTGCGCTCCAGCTCGGTGAAGACCTGGTCGGCGGCGGCCACGCCCTCCATGCTCGCGTGGAAGCGCGCGCCCACCTCGCGCAGCGGGAGGTAGGCCTCGGGCGCGAGGATGAGGACAAGCAGGGCGGTGTGGTAGTCCATATGGCCGCCGAGCAGGCGCAGACCCACCTCCACCGCCACCAGCGCCACCGCCAGGGTCGCGAGCAGTTCCAGGGCGAAGGCCGACAGGAAGGCGACCCGCAGCGTGCCCATGGTCGCGGTCCGGTGGTCGTCGCCGACCTTCCGGATGATGGCGGCCTGGGCCTTGGCCCGGCGGAACACCGCCAGGGTCGGCAGCCCTTCCACGACGTCCAGGAAGTGGCCGCCCAAGCGGCTCAGCAGCTTCCACTGCCGGTTGACCCGCTGCTGCGTGTGCATCCCGATCAGCGCCATGAAGATCGGGATGAGCGGCAGGGTCACCATGATGACGATGCCGGAGATCCAGTCCGCCCAGAACACCACCGCCAGTACGGCCAGCGGCACGATCGCGGACAGGACGAGTTGGGGCAGGTAGCGGGAGAAGTACTCGTCGAGGGCGTCCAGGCCGCGGGTGGCCAGGGTGACCAGTTCACCGGCCCTCGGGGAGCCGTCCTCACGGTCGCCGCCCTCGGCCAGCCACACCTTGCCCGACCCGGTCACGTGCGCCACCAGCTTGCGGCGCAGCTGCGACTTGGTGCGGGCGGCGCTGTGCAGCGCGGAGGTCTCGGCGAGGTAGGAGAGCAGGGCCCGGGCGACCGCGACGGCCGCCACCGAGGCGATCATCCAGCCGAGGGCGTCCATGCCGTCCCCGGCCCACGCCCCGGTGATGACGCTGGCGAGGAGCCAGGCCTGGACGAGGATCAGGCCGGTGATCAGCACGCCGCTGACGACAGTGACGGCCAGGTGCGTCCGGACCGCGCCTGCGGTGCGCACCAGGCGCGGATCGAGCGGTTTCATGCGCGGGGACCTCGTGACGTCGGTGGGGTCGGAGTATCTGCCGGTTCGGGAAGGGGCACGGGTCACGGTGCGGACCGGACCCAGTATCCCGGCACGGGACCGGCGCATGCCGTACCCCCGCCTCCCGGGGCGATGCGGGGGGCGGGGGTACGGAGTCGGATTTTCCGGGCGATCTTGCTACCAGAGGCTGTTTCGGCGCCGATTTCGCCTCTCGTAGCAAGATCACGGCTGCTTAGGCGGGCTGTTTCGGTCCTTGGTCGTCGGTGGCCGCGCTCTCCCCGGTGATCTGCGCGCCGGTGACCCGCTGGCGGAAGACCCAGTAGCTCCAGCCTTGGTAACCCAGCACCAGCGGCAGGAACACCACCGCCACCCAGGTCATCACGGTGAGCGTGTAGTCGGCCGAGGAGGCGTTGGCGACGGTCAGGCTGAACGCCGGGTCCGTGGTGGACGGGAGCACGTTCGGGAACAGCGAACCGAGCAGCACGGTGAAGGTGAGCACGACGGTGACCGCAGTGGCGAGGAAGGACCACCCCTCGCGGCGGAACCGGGCCGCCGCGACCCCACCCACCAGGGCCGCGGCGGCGCTCAGGACGAGCGGCTGGGTCCACGGCGCACCGTGTGCGGCCTGGGTCCACAGCAGGAACCCGGCCAGGGCGGGGACCGCGACGCCGGCGGACCACATGGCTGCCTTGCGCGCGCGGGCCCGGACCGGCCCGTCGGTCTTGAGTGTCAGGAAGACGGCGCCGTGCAGGGTGAACAGCGACAGCGTCGTCAGTCCGCCGAGCAGGGCGTAGGGGTTGAACAGGTCGAGCAGGGACGCGGTGACGATGTGGTCGGCGTCCATGGCCACGCCCTGGACGAGGTTGGCGAAGATCAGCCCCCACAGGAAGGAGGGCACGGTGCTACCGAAGAAGATCGCCCGGTCCCACCAGTTCCGCCACCTGTCGCTGTCGCGCTTGTGGCGGTACTCGAAGGCCACGCCGCGCACGATGAGGGCAAGCAGGATGAGGAGCACCGGCACGTAGAAGCCGCTGAACATGGACGCGTACCAGGCGGGGAAGGCGGCGAACATGGCGCCCACGGCGGTGATCATCCACACCTCGTTGGCGTCCCAGACGGGGCCGATCGCGTTGATGGCCACCCTGCGGTCGACGGAGTGGCGCTTGCCCATGAACGGCAGGAGGGTGCCCACCCCGAAGTCGAACCCCTCCAGCAGGAAGAAGCCGATCCACAGGACGGCGATGGCGATGAACCAGATGACAGCCAGTTCCATGGTGCTCCTAGTAGCTGAAGTGCGGGATCTTGGACTCGTCCTCGTCGTCCTCCAGGTCGGGAACGACGTGTGACGGGCCCTTCTTGATGTACTTCCAGAGCAGGCCGACCTCGACGACGAACAGCACGCCGTAGATGGCGGTGAAGAGGCCCAGGCTCATCGCGACCGTCCCGAGGCTGACGCCGGGGGAGACGCTGGCGGCGGTGAGCAGTTCGCCGTGGACGGTCCAGGGCTGGCGTCCCATCTCGGTGAGGACCCACCCGAAGATGTTGGCCATCAGGGCGGCGGGCAGGGCGGCGACGGCCGCGTAGTAGAACCAACGGCCCTTGGGCATCCGTTCGCGGCCCCTGGT
Organism: Nocardiopsis oceani; assembly: GCF_054777395.1. Lineage (NCBI taxonomy): Bacteria > Bacillati > Actinomycetota > Actinomycetes > Streptosporangiales > Nocardiopsidaceae > Nocardiopsis > Nocardiopsis oceani. The sequence continues at coordinate 51,621 of NZ_BAAHAR010000001.1, read as the reverse complement.
GCACCACAGGCCCACGGCCGCGACGGCGATGCCGAACATCCCCAGGCCCATCATCATGCGGAAGGACCAGTACACGACGAAGACGTTGGGCATGTAGTCGCCGGGTCCGTAGTACTCCTCGTAGGCCTCCTGGAGGTTGTTCATGCCGTGCACCTCCCCGTCGAAGGTGCCGGTGGCCAGGAAGCTGAGGACGTTCGGGACGGTGACGTCGATGGGGTTGTAGTGCGCCTCGGTGTCGCCGACCGCGAAGGCGGAGAAGGCGGCGCCCTCCTCCGTCTCCCACAGGGCCTCGGCCGCGGCGAGCTTCATGGGTTCGTACTCGGCGGCGAGCTTGGCCTGGTGGTCGCCGGAGAAGACGGCGAGGGCACCGGCCACCAGGGTGACGACCAGGCCGACCTTGAGGGTGCCGCGGAAGAGCGCGAAGTCCCCCTTGGGCGGGGCGACGCCGGCCTCGCCGGTGTCCTTGTGCTTGGTGTTGCGCCACAGCTTGTAGGCGCTGACCGCCACCACGAACAGTCCGGCGGTGACGAAGGCCGCGGAGACGGTGTGCAGGTACGTGGACCACGCCTGGTCGTTGCTGAGCACGGCCCAGATGTCGTTGAGTTCGGCCCGGCCGGTCTCGGGGTTGATCTCGTAGCCGACCGGTCGGCGCATCCAGGCGTTGGCGGCCAGGATGAAGTAGGCCGACAGGTTGGTCGCGATGGCCACCACCCAGATGCAGGCCAGGTGGATACCGCGCGGGAGCCGGTGCCAGCCGAAGATCCACAGCCCGATGAAGGTCGACTCCAGGAAGAAGGCGAGGAGGGCCTCCATCGCCAGCGGGGCGCCGAAGACGTCGCCGACGAAGCGCGAGTACTCGCTCCAGTTCATGCCGAACTGGAACTCCTGCACGATCCCGGTGACCACGCCCATGGCGAAGTTGATGAGGAACAGCTTGCCGAAGAACTGGGTGGCCTGGAGGTACTCGTGCCTTCCGGTCCGGTACCAGAAGGTCTGGAGCACGGCCACGATGAACGACAGCCCGATCGTCAGGGGGACGAAGAGGAAGTGGTAGATCGTGGTGATCCCGAACTGCCACCTCGCCAGGTCTAGAGCTTCCATGCCCGCCTCTCTGGAACCGACTGTCGGTAGTACTCCACAGCGTAGTACTACAGCTTGTCGTAGTAGAGGGTGCCCCCCCTGTGAGACGGATCGCGCGGGCCTCTGTGCGCGTCGCGGGGTGCGCGCACCGCCGACCGGAACCGCGAACAGCGCCGCGGCGCGTCCCCGGACCGGGAGCGCGCCGCGGCGCTGTGTCGTCTATGGGGCAGGTCAGGCGCCCTGTCCGGGCGTAGCGGGACCGCCGAACATGCCCTACACGCGGGACTCGAGCATGCGCTCCATGTTCTCCACCTCGGAGAGCTGGGCGTCGACCATGCCCTGGGCGAAGTTGGTGACGAGTGCCTCGTTGCCCAGATCCACCTCGGCCTCGGCCATCTCGATCCCGCCGAGGTGGTGGTCGATCATCAGCTCCAGGAACATGATCTCGGCCTCGACGCCCTCGGCCTCACCCAGTTCCACCATTTCCTCGCTGGTGGCCAGGCCCGGCATAGCTTCGGGGACTTCTTCCTCGCCGCCGCCGTGGTCGTGGCCCTCCATCCAGGTCATCGGGGGCTCGGGAGAGCGCGAGTTCAGGTCCCAGGCGGCCAGCCACCCCTGCATCATGCCGATCTGAGCCTGCTGGGTCCGGGCCATGTCCGTGGCCACCGTGTGCAGTTCGACGTCCTCGGTCTCTTCGAGGATGATCATCGACATGTCCACGGCCTGGGCGTGGTGCGCGCTCATGTCGCGGAGGAACCCGGCGTCGGCACTGGTGTCCAGGGGGTAGGACGGACGGCCCAGGAGGAAGCCCCCGAGCAGCGCCAACGCGACCAGGATCACGGCCATCCAGAGCGGGACGGTGCGCTGTGACAGGGGAGGCGCGGTGGTTCCGGTACCGCTTTCCGAGGCCTCATCGGGCTCCGTGCCCTCGTCCTCGTACGACGTTTCGTCGGCGCCGTCGGCGCCGTCGGCGTCTTGGGACGCCGGGTCGGTCGCATTCCCCATCGGAACCACCCTGGTTCAATCGCGCAACTCTGGTGCCAAAGTAGAGGATAGGAAAGTCCTATTCGACCACATCCACCCCAGGAGACCCAGTGGCCAAGAAGAAGACGGCGGAGGAGCGCCGCGCCCGCGCGGCCGCGCTGCGGGAAGAGCAGCGGAAAAAGGAACGCCGCGCCAAAGCCCTCAAGATCACCGGGATCAGCGTAGCGGCTGCTGCGGTCCTGGGGATCTTGGCAACGGCGATCTTCATGGAGTTTCGCGATCGCAACATCGCGGGCGTTGAGGAGTACGAGGTCGGTGACTACACCCACGTCGACCCCCCGCAGAGCGTTGACTACGATCAGTCCCCGCCGGTGGGCGGACAGCACTGGCCCATGTGGCAGAACTGCGACGTGTACTCGGAGCCGGTCACCCCGGAGCTCGCGGTCCACTCCTTGGAGCACGGCGCCGTCTGGATCACCTATGACCCCGAACTCCCCGCGGAGGAGGTCCAGGCGCTCGAGGACTTCTACAACCCCGGCGACTACCTGGTGATCAGCCCCTACGAGGACGAGATGCCGGCACCGATCGTGGCCTCCAGCTGGGGTCGGCAGATCACCGCGGAGACCGCGGACGACGAGGACCTCGGCCGCTTCGTCCAGCTCTACGAGCGCGGCAACGACGTCCCGGAGCCGGGCGCCTCCTGCTCGGGCCAGGTCCAGGAGACCGAGGCGGAGGTCATCGACCAGTTCGAGGCCCAGGGCCAGCCCGAGGAGGGTGCTGAGGACGAGGGCGCCGACGAGGGTGCCGACGAGGAGGCCGACACCGACGAAGACGCGGATGAGGCCGCTGACGACGGGGACACCGAGGAGGAAGAGGAGTAAGGGAGGAGCAGGGAAGCGACCGGCTGACCCGCCGCATCCCGGTACTCCGCAACTCCCACCCCTGGCACGGGAACCGGATGGCCCCCCACAGGAGTCCGGCGCACCCCGGCACGGGAAGACCCGTGGGGCCGGAGACGATCACACGCCTCCGGCCCCACCGTCGTGTCTGGGTGCGTCCGCGGCCGGGAGGCCGATCGCGGTATGACAGGGGGCAGGCGAACGCGGTCACTCGCCGGTGTCGGCGCGCTCGTCCAAGTGCTCGTTGATCAGGTCGCTGACCTCGGTCAGCGCGGGGGCGGGGGCACCGTGGGCGGGCGGCACGGTCAGCTCGACAAAGGCCTCGCGTTCCACCGCCGTGTACAGGGTGGGATCGTCCTCGGGCTGCGGCAGCCACGCCACCCCGTTGATCTCCTCCAGCGTCGAGTCCAACTCCAGGGCGGAGGGGCGCGGGACGCCGCAACGGAGACCGATGGGCGGGTCACCCCAGGCCGCCATGATCTCCGATTCCGGCTGGAGGGCGGCGCGTTCCTGGTCCATGAGGGTGTCCGGGAGATCGGCCACCAGGTCGGCGCAGACCTCGGCGGTCTGCCCGTCGGTTTCGGGGGGCTGCATCTGCACGGTCTGGTTTCCGCAACCAGTAGATACTAGGGCGACGGCGACAGCCGCCCCGAAGTAGCGCTTGAGCACAGGCAACCTCGCTCCGTCGACTCGGTCGACCTCAGATATTGACGATGGGACAGGTAAGGGTACGGGCGATGCCGTCCAACCGCTGGATCCGAGCCACCACCAAGGCGCCCAGAGCATCGATGTCGTCAGCCTTCGCCTGAACAATCACATCGTATGGACCGGTGACGTCGCTAGCCTGCTCGACCCCTTCGATCCCGCGGATCCGACCCGCGACCTCCGCGGACTGGCCGACCTCGGTCTGGATCAGGATGTATGCCTGCACCATGATGACTTCTCCTTCGTGCTGTGCCGGGTGTGCGGTCGAGTGGACGCCTCCCCGGCCGCGGGCACAGCTGATGAGGAACGGAATCCGAACGTGGGGCTCGATGGGGGTCCCGCTCCCGGGCCCACTACCCGGTCCCACCACCGGGTCTAGACCACCTGAGCCGGAGCGTCACCGTACCCTGATCTCTGTGTTGAGCACCATTGGGGGGCTTGGCGAATTCACTCTGATCACACGCGTGACGAGCCAATTCCCCAAGACGGACGATGTAATCCTCGGCCCCGGCGACGATGCCGCGGTCGTGGCCGCGCCCGACGGGCGCACGGTCGCGACGACGGACGTCCTCGTTGAGGGCCGCCACTTCAAACGGGAATGGTCCAGCGCCCGGGACGTCGGGCACCGGGCGGTGGCGCAGAACTACGCCGACGTCGTGGCGATGGGTGCCCGTCCCACGGGGCTGCTCATCGGTTTCGCCGCGCCCGCCGACCTCCCCGTGGCCTGGGCGGAGGAGTTCACCGCGGGGGTGCGTGACGAGTGCGCGCTGGCCGGGGGAGCCGTGGTCGGCGGCGACATGGTGGGTTCGGACACACTGACCATCGCCGTCACGGCCCTCGGTGACCTGGAGGGGCGCGCGCCCGTGCGCCGGGACGGGGCCCGGCCGGGTGACGTGGTCGCCTACACCGGCCACCTCGGCCTCTCGGCCGCCGGGCTGGCACTGCTGGACCGGGGGATCGACGGCCCCGAGGACTGCCTCACCGAGCACCGCAGGCCCAGCCCGCCCTACGGGGCGGGCCCCGAAGCGGCCCGACTGGGCGCGAACGCCATGCTCGACATCAGTGACGGACTGGTCCAGGACCTGGGGCACGTGTGCCGGGCGAGCGGGGTGTATATCGATCTGGAATCGAACTCGCTCCGCCCCGAAGCCGCGCTCCTCGAAGCCGTTCGTGTACTCGGGGCCTTGGAGGGGAACGCTGTGGACGCCGCCCGCGGGCTGATGCTCACGGGCGGTGAGGACCACGCGTTGGCGGCGGTCTTCCCGCAGGAGATCGAGCTCCCGGAGCACTGGCATCGGATGGGAACAGTGCGTGAATCACCGGAGGCTTCGGTGGAAAGCACCGAGAACCCGGTCACCGTCGACGGAAACATAGTCGAGGGCGGCGGATGGGATCATTTTCGGCGTGAATAGGCCGGATTGGATTTGTCCTGTTTGGTGATCGCGCTAGGCTTTGCCAACGCGGCCAGCGCTGCCTTCTCGGCGGCCGTCCGACCTCGTGGAGAGCGAACCCGCGGCGATCCACACGAGGAACCCTCTGACCGGGTAACACCGGCCGGAGCCGAGGAAGGCCAGCGGAGCAGCGTCGAGAGGCGGTATATGGGGCGGCATGGCTAGGCGGCACGGCCCTCGTCGTGGAGCCCACCGCAGCGAGCCGGAGGACGCCGGCGCCCTGCGGCGGTTCGGCGGTCTCCTCGGGAGTACGGTCCCCAAGCGGGTCGAACCTCCGAGGCTGCTCAACGTACTCGTGATCTCCGGAGTGCTCCTCGGCCTCCTCCTGTTCGGCTACAGCACCACCCAGATCTACCTCCAGTTCGGCGGCACCCCCGGCGCCTCGGAGGTGCCCGGTCCCCAGGATGGGGCCGAGCCCAGCCACGACGCCTCGCCGAGTGGCGAGCCCGACGCTGGCGACGCCGAGGACGGCGACGACGGTCCGCAGACCCAGGCGGGGGCCGAACCCACCACCGTCGGCTACCAGGTGCTGGAATCCACGACCACGGGCTTCACCGGCCAGGTCACCGTCACCAACACGTCGTCGACCCCGCTCGACGCGTGGGAACTGGCACTGGCGTTCGAGACCGCGGAGGTCACCGACGTCCCCGACGCCGACTGGGAGGCCTTGGACGACGGGATCCTCGCCCGCCAGTCCGGGACCGACAGCGAGCTGGAGCCGGGAGATTCGGTCTCCCTCACCTTCGAAGCCGTCGGGGTCGCCCAGAGCCCGACCCGGTGCTCGCTCAACGGCCACGTCTGCGACCTCTAGCCTCCGCTGTCACACAGATTGCCTCCGCGCTGTCACGGGGCCATCTCGGTTTCCCCTGACCACCGAGGTACCCGGAAACGCAGAAGGCCCCCCGACCGGAGTCGGGGGGCTCTTCGAAACTGCGGACGGAAGGGGCCCTAGCGGGTCACCTTGCCGGCCTTGATGCACGAGGTGCACGCGTTCACACGCTTGGGCGTGCCGCCCACGCGGGTGCGAACGGTCTGGATGTTGGGGTTCCAGCGGCGGCGGGTGCGACGGTGCGAGTGGGAAACACTGTTACCGAACCCTGGTCCCTTGCCGCAGACGTCGCAGACGGAAGCCACGGTAACTCCATTCAAGCGCTCGGGATCGCGCACGTCGCCGCACGCGAAAGGTCGTCCGACCGAGATCGGGTGGACAGGTCGGCGAGAAAGCCAACCTTGGAAGAGTACACGACGGACAAGCCCGAAAGTGGAATCAGCCCACTGGAGGGCGCCCGTTCGTGCAACGGTGGAACACGGTGCGGCCGAAGCCTGGTGAACCCCCACCGGAGCATCGCAATCTGCCACGCAGGCATGGCGAAAACGCGATGAACTCTGACGAGTATACCCCTGTTGGAGAGGGCCGGGCCCATACGCGGTGATCGGCGGCCGTACCCGTCCCCGAGACCGTACCCGCCGTATGCCCCCGCTCGTCGCACCGGAGGATTACCGTTGCGGTGAACGGCGACCCCACGAGGCCAAGACGGGAACCACAGTGAGCACCTGGGACGAGCCGCTGCGCAAAGGACCGCTCGGCGGCAGGACGGCGAAGGCACTCGCCGACAAACTCGACCTGCACACCCTCGGCGACCTGCTGCGCTACTATCCGCGCCGCTACGACCGCCGCGGCGATCTCACCGACCTCGCGCTGCTGCGGGAGGGCGAGGACGTCACCGTGCAGGCCAGGGTCCAGGACGCCAAGCGGCGCACGATCCCCGCCCGGCAGGGGCGCCGCCGCATGGACATGATGGAGGCCACCGTCACCGACGGCACCGGCCGCCTGCACCTGACCTTCTTCAACCGCGGTTCCTACCACCAGAACGCCCTTGTGCCAGGGCGGCTGGCCATGTTCTCCGGCCGCGTCTCCACCTTCAAGGGCCGCCGCCAACTCGACCACCCCGAGTACGTGCTCCTGGACGAGGACGGGCTCGAAGGCGAGGCGGCCCGCGCCTACGCGAACGAGATCATCCCCGTCTACCCGGCGGTGAAGGGGCTGGACTCCGCGACCATCGCCCGGTCCGTCGGGACCGTGCTCGACTCTGCCGCGGACATCCCCGACCCCCTCCCGCCGGAGCTGCTCCGCAGGAAGGGCCTCCTCGGCGTCTACGAGGCGCTTCGGCGCATCCACCGGCCCGCGGACTGGCCCGAACTGGGCAGCGCCAAACGCCGTCTGAAGTGGGACGAGGCCTACGTCCTCCAGCTCGCCCTCGCCCAGCGCCGCCAGCAGGCCGAGGAACTGCCCGCCAAGCCCCGACCCGGAGCCGACGGCGGTGTCCTGGACGCCTTCGACGACCAGCTGCCCTTCACCCTCACCGAGGGGCAGCGCGAGGTCGGTGACGGGCTGGCCGCGCGGCTCGACGCCACCCACCCCATGCACTGCCTGCTCCAGGGTGATGTGGGCGCGGGCAAGACCCTGGTGGCCCTGCGCGCGATGCTGCGGGTGGTCGACTCCGGCGGCCAGGCCGTCATGCTCGCCCCCACCGAGGTCCTCGCCCAGCAGCACCACCGCTCCATCAGCGAGATGCTCGGCGCACTCGGCCGGGCCGGGCAGATCGACGGTGCCGAGAACGCCACCCGCGTCGCCCTGCTGACCGGTTCCATGAACGCCGCCGCCCGCCGCGAGGCCCTGCTGGAAGCTGCTTCCGGCCAGGCGGGGATCGTTGTTGGCACCCACGCGCTCCTCCAAGAGCACGTGTCCTTCGCCGACCTCGGCCTGGTGGTGGTGGACGAGCAGCACCGCTTCGGTGTGGAACAGCGCGACGCCCTGCGGGAGAAGGCCACCGACGGACGCCCCCACGTCCTGGTGATGACCGCCACACCCATCCCGAGGACGGTCGCGATGACCGTCTACGGCGACCTGGACGTGGTGGCTCTCACACAGCTGCCCAAGGGGCGCGCCCCCATCTCCACCCACACCGTCCCGGCCAGCGAGAAGCCGCACTACCTCACCCGTGCCTGGGAGCGGGTCCGGGAGGAGGCCGCCCAGGGGCGCCAGGCCTTCGTCGTCTGCCCCCGCATCGGCGACGGCGCCGGGGGAGAGGCCGGGGACGAGGTCGACGCCCCGCCCGAGGACGCGCCCCCGGGCGCCCGCCCGCCCCTCGCGGTGCTGGACGTCCTCTCCCAGCTCCAGGAGGGGCCGCTGGCCGGCGTGCCGGTGGAGGCCCTGCACGGCCGGATGGCCCCGGACGACAAGGAAGCGGTGATGCGCCGCTTCTCCTCCGGGGAGACCGGCGTGGTCGTCTCCACCACGGTGATCGAGGTCGGCGTGGACGTGCCCAACGCCACAGCCATGGTGATCATGGACGCTGACCGCTTCGGGATCTCCCAGCTGCACCAGCTGCGCGGCCGGGTCGGCCGGGGGCAGCTGCCCGGCCTGTGCCTGCTGGTCACCGACTCCGAGGAGGGGACCCCGGCACGCGAGCGCCTGGCCGCGGTGGCTTCGACCACGGACGGCTTCGAGCTGTCCCGCGCCGACCTGGAGATGCGCCGCGAGGGCGACGTACTCGGCGACGCGCAGTCCGGGGCCCGGTCGAGTCTGCGGATGCTCACCCTGGTCAAGGACGAGGAGCTCATCGGCGAGGCCAGGGAGGAGGCCACCCGGTACGTGGCCGAGGACCCGGGACTGACCGGTCACCGGCCCCTCGCCGACGCCCTGGCCGCGCTGCTGCCCGAGGACCGGGCCGAATACCTCGACAAGACCTGATCCGCACAACCCCCGCATCCGCACTACCGTGGTGCGCATGACCCGCATCATCGCCGGGGCGGCGGGCGGACGGCGCATCTCCGCCCCCGACGGCCGCACCACTCGACCCACCGGAGACCGGGCCCGCGAGGCCCTGTTCGCCTCCGTCCAGTCCGACCTCGGCTCCCTCAGCGGGATCCGGGTCATGGACCTGTACGCGGGGTCCGGGGCGATCGGACTGGAAGCCCTGTCCCGCGGGGCAGCGCACGCGCTGATGGTGGAGGCCGACCGCAGGGCCGCCCAGGTGGTGAAGGAGAACATCGGCGCTCTACGGCTCCCGGGGGCCGAACTCTCCGCCGACCGGGTGGAGCGGGTTCTGACCCGCGGGAACCCGGGCGCGCCCTACGACCTGGTGGTGGCCGACCCGCCCTACGCGCTCACCGACGGAGATCTCGCAGCGGTGCTGTCCGCCTTGGTCGAGCACGGGTGGTTGGCCGAGGGCGCGGTGCTCGTGGTGGAGCGGTCCAAGCGCGGGGCCGAACCGGCCTGGCCCAAGGGGATCGAGCGGGACCGCAGCCGCAAGTACGGCGAGGCGATGCTCTGGTACGCCAGCCCGGTCGCCTAGAACGCCGGGTCGGGGCCGGCAGCGCGCCGGGTCGGAACCGACCATGCGTGACGTTTCGCGACGTACCGGTCGGGAAGGTGGAGACGACCCGCGTGGGCCGGTGTGGCTGCGGTCCTCAGACCCGCCGTGTGGGGAATGCGGGTTCTAAGTGGGTGGTGCCCGAATCGCTGCGAGGGCGAGCCCCTACGATCGCGGTACTCGTGAGTAGTTCTGGAGAGGGGCGATCCACCGTGCGCCGAGCCGTCTGTCCGGGTTCCTTCGACCCGGTGACCTACGGTCACATCGACATCATCGGGCGAGCCGCCAAACAGTACGACGAGGTCATCACCGCCGTACTCAACAACGTCAACAAACGGGGGCTCTTCACCGTCCCCGAGAAGCTCGACATGCTCACCGAGGGCACCTCCGGGTTCGGCAACGTCCGTGTCAGCGAGTTCGACGGGCTCCTCGTCGACTTCTGTCGTGAGAACGGCATCGAGACCATCGTGCGCAGCCTGCGCTCGGTCAGTGATTTCGACTACGAACTCCAGATCGCGCAGATGAACTACCGGCTCTCCGGCGTGGAGACCGTGTTCATGACGGCCAATCCGCAGTACTCCTTCCTGTCGTCCAGCCTGGTCCGGGAGCTTGCCCAGCACCGCGGGGACGTCTCCAGCCTGGTCACGCCCTACGTCCAGGGCCGTCTCAAGGAGAAGTACGCGGAGCGCGAGTAGAGCTAGTCACCGCCCGCTGCGCTCGCATTGCGCCCCTTGTACCGGGGCCGATCGGTGGCTGATTTGGGTGGTCGGGTGCATGGTAGGTAGAATCTGGCTTTGACCATGGGCGTCGCCGGTCTTCGGCGTGCGCTCTGGCCGGTCAGCACCACCGCGACAGTCCGAAGTGAACCACCTCGGCGGCCGCGTGCCCGGCACCCGGAACCTCTTCTGAAAGCGCGATCACCCTGTCTCGTCTAGATGCCCGTGACCCGTACGTGGTCGACACCCGCCAGCTGGGCCGCCAGCCGGGGTCGATGCGTACCGTCAACCGAATCGTGACCGTCCCCGAGGCGCTCGAGACGGCGATGGCGAGTGTGCCCAAGGGCCAGGAAATCGAGGTGGACCTGCGCCTCGAAGCGGTGATGGAGGGGGTGCTCGTCACCGGAACCGTTCAAGGGAGTTTCGCGGCGGAGTGCTCCCGCTGCCTCGACCCCGTGTCGGAGGGGTTGGATGCCGGTTTCCAGGAGATGTACCGCTACGCCGCGGACGAGGACAACGCTTCCGAAAGCGACGAGGACGCGGAAGACGAAGATGAGGACTACTATCTAGAGGGCGAATTGCTCGACCTCGAACCAGTGGTCCGAGACGCCGTCGTGCTCGCGCTCCCACTCACACCGCTGTGCGGACCGGACTGCCCCGGCCTGTGCACCGAGTGCGGGGTCAAACTCGCCGAGGCCGGACCCGACCACGGTCACGGCGAACGCATCGACCCGCGCTGGGAAGCGCTCCGCGGGATCGCGGAGGACCCGGACCAGCAGTGAGCCCGTGAGCCGATCGCGCGCGGTGCCCGAAGGGCACCGCCACCGACCGGAGCACACCCTCCCCGCCACAGCGCGCGGGGTGACCAGATAAGCGACCTCCCGCGACCGCGCGGGGGTGACCCAGGAGGATTGAAGTGGCCGTCCCGAAGCGGAAGATGTCGCGGAGCAACACCCGGACCCGCCGTTCCCAGTGGAAGGCTTCGCGCCCGGTGCTGGTCAACTGCCCGCGCTGCCGTGACCCGAAGCAGCCCCACATCGCGTGCCCGAGCTGCGGCACCTACAACAACCGCCAGGTCACCAACCCGGCCTAAAGGCGTTACTCAGGTATGGCGGGCTTCGGATTCAGCATCCGGTCCAGCACTCCCGAGGCATATCGGGGCGGAACCCATTGAGGGCTCCGCCCCGAACTGCTGTCCACGGTCCGTTCGTGCCCGGTTCCGGGCCTGACCCCGGCCTGTCCCGGGCCTCCGTTGGGACCCGCCGCCCCGGAGCTTTGTAGAGTGAACCCGGGAATCCGGGGAAAACCTTTCTCGGTACCCCGACACCGGTGATCCGGGTCCCGTACGGGCTCCCGAGTTCGTGGTGGCCGCCGGGGGAGCCGACGCTCCCGCGACGATCACCTCGTTTTCGAGCGTCCTGGCCGGTCCGGGGAACCTTCCAGCACCGCGCGCCGACAGCGGCGCGCCCGACAGGAAGCGAACTCGCGTGGCTAGTCAACTCTCCGCCTCCGAAGCCAAGTCGTTCCACGGGGCGATCGGTGTCGAGGTCGACGCCAAGATCCTCCTCCGCGCCCTCACCCACCGCTCCTACGCCTACGAGAAGGGCGGCCTGCCCACCAACGAGCGCCTCGAGTTCCTCGGGGACTCCGTGCTCGGCCTGGTGGTCACCGACACGCTCTTCCGCAAGCACCCGGACCTGCCCGAGGGGCAGCTCGCCAAGCTGCGCGCCGCCGTGGTCAACATGCGGGCCCTGGCCGACGTCGCCCGCGGGCTGGGTATCGGGGAGTACATCCGGCTCGGCCGGGGCGAGGAGGGGACCGGGGGCCGCGACAAGTCCTCGATCCTCGCGGACACCCTCGAGGCCATTATCGGCGCCGTCTACCTCGACCGCGGCCTGGACGTGGCCTCCGACTTCGTGCACCGCCTCTTCGACCCGCTCATCGCCACAGCCTCCGGGCTGGGCGCGGGGCTGGACTGGAAGACCTCGCTCCAGGAGCTGACCGCTTCCGAGATGCTCGGGGTGCCCGAATACCACGTCGACGAGAGCGGCCCCGACCACCAGAAGACCTTCCGCGCCACCGTGCGCGTGGCGGGGGAGAGCTACGGCCTGGGTGAGGGCCGCAGCAAGAAGGAGGCCGAGCAGCAGGCCGCGGAGTCCGCGTGGAAGGCGATCCGCGCCCGCGCCGACAAGGCCAAGGGCAAGACCCACGGCAACGGGCAGGGCTGAGGGATGCCCGAACTCCCCGAGGTCGAGGTCGTCCGGCGCGGCCTCACCGAACACGCGGTGGGGCGGGAGATCGGTGCCGTCGAGGTGCTGCACACGCGTTCGGTCCGCAGATACGTGCCCGGCCCCGCCGACTTCGCCGGCCGTCTGGCGGGCCAGACCCCCACGGCGGTCCGCCGCCGGGGCAAGTACATGTGGCTGGTCCTGGACAGCGGGGACATGCTCCTGGCCCACCTGGGCATGAGCGGTCAGATGCTGGTGCAGCCACAGGGCAAGCCGGACGAGAAGCACCTGCGGGTGCGGCTGCCGCTGTCGGACGGCAACGAGCTGCGCTTCGTCGACCAGCGCACCTTCGGACACCTGCTGCTGGACCAGCAGGGCGAGCGCGCCGAGGTGCCGTCGTCGGTGGACCACATCGCCCTGGACCCGCTGGACGGCGAGTTCACCCCGGAAGGGTTCGTCCGGGCGCTGCGGGCCAAGCGGACCGAGGTCAAGCGGGCCCTGCTGGACCAGTCGCTGATCAGTGGCGTGGGCAACATCTACGCCGACGAAGCGCTGTGGCGGTCCCGGCTGCACTGGGCCCGCTCCACCCGGGGGCTGTCCAACGCCCAGGGCATGGAACTGCTCGGGCACGTGCGCGACGTGATGACCGAGGCCTTGGACGTGGGCGGGACGACCTTCGACGGGCTGTACGTCAACGTCAACGGGGAGAGCGGCTACTTCGAGCGCGGGCTCAACGCCTACGGGCGGCGGGACCTGCCGTGCGGCCGCTGCGGCGCGGCGATCGTGCGCGAAGCGTTCATGAACCGTTCCTCGTTCAGTTGCCCGGGCTGCCAGCGGGCTCCTCGCACACGCTCCTGAGCTGGGCGGGGCCCTGGGGTCGAGCTTCTCTGGGCCGGGCGGGACGCGGGGCTGAGCGGGTTCTGCGCGGGGCGGTCCCGTGACCGGGAGCAGCGAAGTGTCCGCTGGTGAGGAAAGTGTCGCCGTGAGGTAAGGGAGTGTGCTGGGCCGTGGGGCCAGAGAACGAGGCGGTCCGACTGACCGCGTGGGTGCGCGGAAGGGTCCAGGGTGTGGGTTTCCGCTGGTGGACGCGGGCCCGCGGGCTGGAGCTGGGCCTGACGGGCGCGGCCACGAACCTGGACGACGGCCGCGTCGAGGTGGTCGCGGAGGGTCCGCGTCCGGACTGCGAGCGCCTGTTGGGGCACCTGAGGGGTGGAAAAACACCCGGTCGTGTGGATTCCGTGGTGGAACGCTGGGCTCAGCCGGGGGGTTCCTTCGACGGATTCATCGAACGGTGAGTATGCTGTAAGAGTAACGCGGCTCGATCACTCGGCCGTGGAGCGGCGGAACGGGTAGCCGACGGCCGTCGCGGACACGGCACCATCAGCGCGACCCATGCCTGGTCGCGCGTACCGGCGGTACCGCCGGGGTGGATCTTGTTCGGGTCGTGCGGTACCACCTGCCCAGGTTGTGCTTTTCTGGCTTGTGGTCGTTACGGACTGTTGTAATCCAATCTTGACCAGCGGCGCGCAGAGTGAGACTCTGGGATGCACACCGCGCATCTTCCGCCCGTGACATCGGATGCCAGTGCCAGTGCTCGGCAGAGACACGGCACTCGGACCGATTTCAGCACGGGGACACGTATGCGCGCATGACAATCTGGTCACTCAGTGTGGAGGACCCACATCATGGCGAAGGCTCTGTTTGGCCACGTCGGCGGCTCCGATCCTCGAATGGTTTCGGAGATGCGACGGCTTCAGAAGCGGGTACGCGACCTCGAAGACGAGATCAGCCGTCTTCAGGCTCAGAACGACCAGCTCAGCATGGCCGTCACCGACGTCGCCACCAGCGCGACCGACCGCGAGCCCGCGCTCGCCTGACACCGCGTCACCCGTCATTCGGGCCGTGGAGAGAACGGCCCGACGGACGGCACGTTGATCCACTGACGGGGGCGCCGAACGCAGGACTTGGCGTCCCTGGCCGGATCATCCGATGGGCCTCGGTCGGCTCGTAACTTGCGTTACCCATCCGTTGCCAGCCGCTCTTTTCCCTTCTCTTGCGGCTTCCTTTACCGTTGTACCCGGCGGGCTTTTACGCAACCCTCAGTGTCCGCCGGACATCCCCCTTTCCTGACATCCCCCGCCTTGTCCCGTGTCGCGCACCCACGGTGGTGCAGCTCATCGGCCCTGTGTGTCTCCAACACCCCCCTTCGGTCACCGCTTCATGGCACCCTTGTTGTCGGCCTCGTGGCGACCGCCCGTGGCGACAGAACGGTGACCGTCGTGGGAGGTGTGGGTGTATCTCAAGAATCTGACGCTGCGCGGCTTCAAGTCGTTCGCGTCGGCCACCACCCTGCGTTTCGAACCGGGGATCACCTGTGTGGTGGGTCCCAACGGGTCGGGCAAGTCCAACGTCGTCGACGCCCTGTCCTGGGTGATGGGCGAACAGGGGGCCAAGTCCCTGCGCGGCGGCAAGATGGAGGACGTGATCTTCGCGGGTACCTCCACCCGCCAGGCGCTCGGACGCGCCGAGGTCAGCCTCACCATCGACAACACCGACGGCGCGCTGCCGATCGACTACACCGAGGTCACCATCAGGCGGACGATGTTCCGCAACGGCGGCTCCGAGTACGCGATCAACGGGGACACCTGCCGCCTCCTCGACATCCAGGACCTGCTCAGCGACTCCGGCATCGGCCGTGAGATGCACGTCATCGTCGGCCAGGGACAGCTGGACACCGTCCTGCACGCCGGCCCCGAGGAGCGCCGCTCCCTCATCGAGGAAGCCGCGGGCATCCTCAAGCACCGCAAGCGCAAAGAGAAGGCGATCCGCAAGCTCAACGCGATGCAGGGCAACCTGGACCGCGTCACCGACCTCACCGCCGAGCTGCGCCGCCAGCTCAAGCCCTTGGGCCGCCAAGCCGAACTCGCCCGCAAGGCCGCGGTCATCCAGGCCGACCTGCGGGACGCCCGCCTGCGCCTGCTCGCCGACGACATCGTCACACTCACGGAGCAGCTCGCCAAGGAAGAGGCGGACGAGAAGGAGGTCCTGGCGCACCGCGGGGCGGCAGAGGCCTCCCTCAAGCAGGCCCAGGAACGCGAGGCCGAACTCGAGTCCCAGGCCACGGCCGCCGCGCCCGCTTTGGCCAGGGCCTCGGAGACCTACCACGCACTGTCCCGCCTCACCGAGCGCCTCGACGCCGTGCGCGGGCTGGCCACCGAACGCCACCAGAACCTGGTCGCCGTCCAAGAGGAGGCCGTCCCGCGCCGCGACCCCGAGGAGCTCGAGGTGGAGGCCGAGGAGGCCGCCGCCCAGGAAGAGGAGCTCGAGGCCCGGCTGGAGGAGGCCCGCGAGGTCCTGGAGGGCAGCGTCACCGAGCGCACGGCCGCCGAGGACGCCCTGCACCGGGAGGAGCGCCGCCTCGAGTCCGCCTCCCGCGCCGCCGCGGAGCGCCGCGAGGGCATCGTCCGGCTCGCCGCCCGGGTGGAGAGCCTCCGGGGGCGGCTGACCTCCCAAGAGAGCGAGATCACCCGGCTGGAGGAGTCCGCGCAGCAGGCCGCCGAGCGCGCCGCCGCGGCCCAGTCCGACTACGAGATGGCCGCTGAGGAGTCAGCGGGGCTCGACGAGGGCGACGCCGAACTCGACGAGGCCCAGGAGCGCTTCGCCCGCCAGCTGTCCGCCGTCGAAGCCGAACTCAACCAGCTCCGCGACGCCGAGCGCGCCGCCGAAGGTGAGCGGGCCGCTTTGTCCGCCCGCAAGGAGGCCCTCGAGCTCGGGCTGGCCCACAAGGACGGTGCCGGAACCCTCCTGGACGCCGGGCTCCCGGGCATGCTCGGCAGTCTCGCCACCCTCGTGCAGGTCGACCCCGGCCACGAGACCGCCGTCGCCGCCGCCTTCGGTGTGGCCGCCGGCGCGGTCGCGGTCCGCGACGAGGCCAGCGCCATGGCCGCCCTGGAACTGCTCAAGTCCGAGGACGCCGGGCGCGCCGGGATCGTCGTGGCCCGAGCCGTGCCCGCCGCCGACCGTGCCACCTGGCCGTCCCTGCCCGGCGGTATGCGTTACGCCGCCGACGCCGTCTCCGCCCCCGGTGACCTGGGCGACGCGGTCAACGCCCTGCTCGACCGGGTGGTCCTGGCCTCGGACGACCGGGGCGCCCGCGAACTGGTCTCCGCCCTGCCCGGGGTCCGCGCCGTCACGCCTGAGGGCGACGTGTTCGCCGCCGAGATGGTCCACGGCGGCACCGCGGCCGCGCCCAGCCTCCTGGAGGTGCAGGCGGCGGTCGACGAGGCCGCCGAGCGGCTGGAGGCCGCCACGGAGACGGCCAAGCGCGCCGCCGTGGAGCTGGAGGCCAAGAAGTACGAGCGCGCCGAGCTCGCCGAAGCGGCCGACGAGGTCGGCGCGCGGCGGCGCCAGGGCGACCGCAAGCGCAACGAGTCCGCCCAGCGCCTGGGCAAGCTGGGCGGTCAGGCCCGCTCCGCCGAGGCCGAGTCCGAGCGCTACGCGGCGGCCGCAACCAAGGCCGCCGCCTCGCGCGGGGAGGACGCCCAGAAGCTGGAGCGCCTCGAGGAGGAGCTGGCCGAGGCCGAGGAGATGGCCACCGCCGTCGAGGAGGAGGCGCCCGACGCCGACCACCGCGACGAGCTCGCCGCCCTGGCCTCCCGTGCCCGCGCCACCGAGATGGAGCGGCGGCTGGCGGTGCGCACCGCCGAGGAGCGCGCCCGGTCGATCGAGGGCCGGGCCGACGCGCTGCTCGCCCAGGCCCGCGAGGAGCGCCGGGCCGTGGAGCGCGAGGCCCAGCGGCGCCGCGACCGCGCCGCCCAGGCCACCGTCGCGCAGGCCGTGGTCGAGAGCGCCCGGCTGGCCCTGGAACGGATCGCCGTGTCCCTCGCCGCCGCCGAGACCGAGCGGGTCGCCGCCGAGGCCGAGCGCGAAGCCCGCGACGGCGAGCTCAAGACCGTGCGCGCCCGGGTTCGGGAGCTGTCCGTGGAACTGGAGAAGCTCACCAGCTCCGCGCACAGCGGCGAGGTCGCCCGGGCCGAGCGCCGGATGCGGCTGGAGCAGTTGGAGACCAAGGCGATGGAGGAGCTGGGCGTGGACGTGCCCACTCTCATCGCCGAGTACGGTCCCCGCGTTCCCGTGCCGCCGGCCGCGGACGCGGGCGAGGACGCGGTGCCGCTGCCCTACGTCCGCGAGGTCCAGGCCAAGCGGCTCAAGACCGCCGAGCGCCAGCTCAACCAGCTCGGCAAGATCAACCCGCTGGCCTTGGAGGAGTTCGCGGCGTTGGAGGAGCGCCACGCCTTCCTCAACGCCCAGCTGGAGGACCTCAAGAAGACCCGCCGGGACCTGATGGACATCGTCGCCGAGGTGGACGCCCGGGTGCAGGAGGTGTTCTCGGCGGCCTTCCTGGACGTGGAGCGCGAGTTCGCGGCGATCTTCGGCCGGCTCTTCCCCGGCGGCGAGGGCAAGCTGGTGCTGACCACCCCGGAGGACATGCTCACCACCGGCATCGAGGTGGAGGCCCGACCGCCCGGCAAAAAGGTCAAGCGGCTGTCGCTGCTGTCCGGCGGCGAGCGCTCGCTGACGGCGGTGGCCTTCCTCGCGGCGATCTTCAAGGCCCGGCCGTCGCCCTTCTACGTGATGGACGAGGTCGAGGCGGCTCTGGACGACACCAACCTGCAGCGCCTCCTGGTGATCTTCGAGGAGCTGCGCGAGGCCTCGCAGCTCATCGTGATCACCCACCAGAAGCGCACCATGGAGGCAGCGGACGCGCTGTACGGCGTCACCATGCAGGGCGACGGTATCTCCCAGGTCATCAGCCAGAAGCTCGACCGCCCGGCCTGAGCTTGTTGGCAGGGAGTGGAGCTGTGGTGTCCTCTTTGGGCCGGGGTGTCCTCCTTTCCCGCCGCTCGATTGTGGCCGTCTCCGCTACGCGCCTCAAGGTCGTCGCCATCGAGCGCTTCGCGCGTCATTGGCGCTCCACCTTGACCCGCTCCGCTACGACGGCAGGTTGGCGGCTATCGGGAAAGCGGGACGGGTGGTCGAGGTCTGCGTCGGTTCGGGCTTCGCCCGAACAGCCGAACCCCGTCGGCCTGGCGGCCGATACCTGCCCCTGCGCCGGAGCGTTGACGCCTGGCGGTGTCGCGGCCGGTCAATCTCTGCTGCGAACCCCATGCGAGCGGCCCTTTTTCCCGATGATCTTGCCCCTGTCGCCATTCTCGACGGCCGAGGGTGGAGACAGGGGCAAGATCATCCCCTATCAGCGACCTGGAATTCCAGGTTCGGACAAACACCAAGGCGAGTGGGGATATAAAGGCACGACCGGGCGGCGGAAAAAGGGCGACCGGAAAGGCCTCCGGGGCGCACCCCCGGGGAAAAGAGATCAGAAGTTACCGCAGGTAACACTCCCTTTCTCACGCCTTTTCTTTTATAATGGAATCATGACGATCTCTCCTGAAGCACCCACCCCCACCGGGCACACCCCGGTGGATGTCGCGGTGGACGCTGCCCGGGAAGAGAGCGCCGGCTTCTTCGGCCGCGACGTGCCCCTGGGGGCGGCGGGTGAGGTGTTGGACCAGGCCACCCGGGTGTGGGAACAGCTCGACCAGATCAAAGTCAGTATGGCCGCCCGACTGGCCCAGCTCGAGGCCACCGGCCAGCTGCTGGAGCAGGGCGGGCAGAAGAGCCTGGAAGCGTGGATACGCCACGCCTTCGGTATTCCCACTGGGCAGGCCAACGACCTGGCCCTGATCGGGCGCGCCGAATTCCGCCAGGAAATGGTCCCCACCATCCAGGCGTTGCACTCCGGGGTCCTGTCGGTGGGTGAAGCCGCCGCCGTCATCAAGGGCGCCGATGCGGGTGTGGAGAAAAGGCAGAAGAGCGACCACCCTGACCCGGAGCTGTTCCGGGCGAAAATGGAGTTCGGGATCCTGGGCTTCAAAGAGAGCCGACCGAACATGTCGGTGGGCCAGATCGCCCACTTCGCCCACCAGCTGTGCATGCGACTCAACCCCAACAAGGTGGAAAAAGACCACGCGGCCGCCCACGCCGCCCGGGGCGCCCAGCTGGTCACCACCTTCGACAAAACTTTCCTCTTCCAGGTCTGGGGCTCGCCCGCCGACGCCCTGCGCCTGCAGGTGGCGTTGGACAACTACCAGGTGCCTTTCCACCCCGAGGATGGGCTGTCCAAGTACGAGCGCACCTACGACGCCCTCATGGCCGCCCTGGGGTTCGCCCAGTCCCACCAGGGGTGCCAGACCCCCACCACGGCCACGGCGTTGATCAACATCACCGTGCCCGCCACCAGCCTGGCCGGCAACGAGGAAGCCGAAGACGCCGCACCGGCCACCACCGACACCGGGCAGGTCGTCCCCATCTCCGTGGTGCGCGAACTCCTCGGTGAGAGCTGGATCCGCCGCCTGGTCATCGAGCAGAAGAACGGCCAGGTCCTGGACGTGGGCCGCTCCTGCCGACTGGCCCCGCCCCGCATCCGGGCGGCCGCCTTCCACGGCCACACCAGCTGCGCCTGGCAGTACGGGTGCGATGTGCCGCTGCCCTGGACTCAGGCCGATCACATCGTGGAGTTCTGGCAGGGCGGCACCACCAGCGCCGCCAACATCCAGCCGCTCTGCGCGACCCACAACCAGATCAAGCACCGGTGGTCGGTACGCAAGGACCGCCGCATGTGGGCCGGTCGCACCCGAAACCGAGGGCAGGGCCGGGGCGGGGACCCGGATGGGGACGGGGACCCAGCCCCACACCCGAACCCGTAACCGACCACCCCCAACCCCAATCACCCCTGTCACCGCCGGGCCCCTACCCGAACACGCCCATGCCCAGGAACCCGGGCTCACCCCGGCCCTCGACCTCATCCGGGGTTCGCCGCACACCATGACCAGCCGCGACACCGCCAATCGTCAAAGCGCCGGCGCAGTGGCGCACCCGGCCGAAGGCCGCAGTGGTTCGCAGCAGAGATTGACCGGCCGCGACACCCCCAGGCGTCAACGCTCCGGCGGAGTGGCCATTGACGGCCGCCAGGCCGTGCAGTTGAGGCCCGGCCGAAGGCCGGACCATTGCTACCCCGACCACACGTCCCCCGTTTCCTGATAGCCGCCAACCCGCCGTCGTAGCGGAGCGGGTCAAGGTGGAGCGCCTTTGACGCGCGAAGCGCTCGATGGCGACGACCTTGAGGCGCGCAGCGGAGACGGCCACCATCGGGCGGCAGGAAACGGGGCAACCCCTGCACACTCCCGCACTCCCGCACTCCCGCACTCCTTCCCCGAACGGGGAGGGAGCGCAAGGAACCGCGCCCGGTATGCCCTAATCTTGCGTTGGTTGCCCCGAATCTCCTCTTAGAACGGCCGCCGTGTTCTTCATCCCGCTCGTGCTGTGGGCCCGGCAGCGGATGCGCCACTACCCGGGCGCCGTCCGCGCCTGCCTGGCCACCGGTGGAACCGGCGTGTTCACGGTGCTCCTGCTGCTCGGCACCTCCTACGGTGTCCAGCCGCCGCCGGGGGAGGAGGACCGGGTGCGCTGCTCCCCGATCGTGTGGGTGGGCCCGTCCCTGTGGGACGACCGCCGCGACTGGGGCGAGGACGTCGAACAGGTGCTCCGCCAGGAGTGGGTGGACACCTCCTGCGCCGAGCGCAAGGTGCGCCGGTCCGCGATGTCCCTGGCCGTGGCCCTGCCCTCGATGGTCCTGCTCGGCTACGCGGTGGCCCGGCTCCGCACGGACGGCACCGAGGACAAGTAGGACACGTCGAGCCCGAGCCGAACGGTAGGGGGCTCGCCCGAGCGGCTATTCCGGTGGTCTGGCCCCGTCGGGCAGGGCCGAGCGCAGGACCTGGGCCAGGTGGGTGCCGGAGCGCTCGGTTCCCTGGGCGATCTGGGTACGGCAGGAGAAGCCGTCCGCCAGGATCAGGGTGTCGGCGCAGGCCTCGCGGACCTTGGGGTACAGCTCGCGTTCGGCGCAGGACTGGGATACCTCCCAGTGCCCGCGCTCGAATCCGAAGTTCCCGGCCAGGCCGCAGCAGCCGGAACCGATCTCGTCGGCGTCCACCCCCAGCCGGGCCAGTACCGTCCGGTCCGCCGAGTACGAGCCCTTGGCCTCCTGGTGGCAGTGCACCTGGGAGACGGCGGCGGCCGCCACCCGGCCGAACGGCCACGGCCCCCGGTGCTCGGCGACGATCTCGGCCAGGGTCCGGGTCCGCTCGGACAACAGCCGGGCACGCGGGTCGTCGGGCAGCAGTTCCACGGTCTCGTCGCGCAGCATCACGGTGCACGACGGCTCCAGGCCGACCACCGGGTACCCGGCCGCCAACTGCTCCCCGAGCGCGTCCAGGGTGCGGGACAGCGCCCTCTTCGCGAGGGCGAGCTGCCCGGTGGAGTGCCAGGTCAGGCCGCAGCACACACCGCCGGCCGGCATCTCCACGCGGTAGCCCAGCGCCTCCAGCACCTCGACGGCGGCCCGGCCCACCTCGGGCTGGTGGAAGTTGGTGAACGTGTCCGGCCACAGCACCACCGTGGGGCGCTCCTCCGAGGGCCCTCCCGACGGCACGCGCCGCCGGGATCGGAACCAGCGGGTCAGCGGCCGCGGGGCGAACCTGATCATCCCGCGCTTCGGTTCGATCCCGCCGAGGCGCTTGACCACGGCCGCCAGCGGCCGTACCGACAGCAGCGCGTTCACGCCCCCTGAGAGCGGACGGGCGAGGGTGACCAGGCGCGACCACAGGGGCAGCCACCCCATGGAGTAGTGCGCGGCCGGGCGGACCCGCCGCCGGTAGTGGTGGTGCAGGAACTCCGCCTTGTAGGTGGCCATGTCCACGTTGACCGGGCACTCGCTGGCACACGCCTTGCAGGACAGGCACAGGTCCAGGGCGTCGTGGACTTCCTTGGAGCGGTAGCCGTCGGCCAGCGCGTCGCCGCGGAGCATCTCGGCCAGCAGCCGGGAGCGGCCGCGGGTGGAGTGCACTTCGTCGCGGGTGGCCCGGTAGGACGGGCACATGGCGCCGTTGTCGACGTCCCGGCAGGCCCCCACCCCCACGCAGCGGTTGACCGCGCTGGCAAAGGAGCCGCCGTCGTCGTGGAAGGCGTGCACGGGGGTGAGGGACAGGGCGTCGTGGCCCGGGCCGGGGCGCACGGAGGCGTCCAAGGAGAGGGGATCGGTGATCACCCCCGGGTTGAGCACGCCGTCCGGGTCGAAGAAGGCCTTGAACTCGCCGAACGCCCGCACTACTTCGGAGGAGAACACGCGCGGGAGCAGCTCGGAGCGGGCCCGGCCGTCCCCGTGCTCGCCGGAGACCGAACCGCCGTGCCGCGCCACCAGGTCGGCCGCCTCGCCGACGAAGGAGCGGTAGGCGGCCAGCCCGTCCTCGCTGCCCAAGGTGAAGTCCGCCCGCATATGCAGGCAGCCTTCGCCGAAGTGCCCGAACGGCACCCCGCGCAGCCCGTGCCGGTCCAGCAGCGCGTACAGCTCCTTGAGGTAGGATCCCAAACGCTCGGGCGGCACCGCCGAGTCCTCCCAGCCGGGCCACGCCTCACCGCCGTCGGCCGTGCGGGTGACGATCCCGGCCGCGGACTCCCGGATGTGCCACAGCGCCCGCATCCGCTCGGGGTCGGTCACGACCAGCGAGGTGACCCCGCCGGAGCAACCGCGGGCTACCTCGGCGCCGTGCGCGGCCCGTTCCCGGGCCGCGGCCGTGTTCTCGTCGCCGTACTCGCAGTACAGCCAACCGCCGCCGGACGGCAGCTCGTCCCCGGCCGAGGCCCGGCCCGGCCGGGACCGCAGGATGGACAGCAGGTCCGAAGCCATCCCCTCCACGGTGAGGGCACCGCTCGCGGCCAGGCGCGGTGCGGCTTCCGCCGCGGCGTACACGTCGGGGAATCCCAGGACCAGGAGGACGGTGGACTTGGGCGCCTCCACCAGCCGGACCCGGGCCTCGGTGACCAGACCGCACGTGGCCTCGCTTCCCACCAGCGCCTTGGCGACGTCGAACCCGTTCTCCGGCAGCAGGTGGTGCAGGCCGTAACCGGAGAGCTTGCGGGAGAACGTTCCGAGCTCGGTGCGCAACGGCGCCAGGAGCCCGGACCGCCACTCCTTCAGCCGCCGGTCGAGCCCCGGGTCGCCGCTGCTGCCGCGGGTGGCGGTCAGCGAGCGGCCGTCGGCGAGCAGGTGGGTGAGTGCGACGACGTTGTCGGCGGTGGACCCCCAAGCCACCGAGTGCGAGCCGCACGCGTTGTTGCCGATCATCCCGCCGAGCGTGCACCGCGAGTGCGTGGAGGGGTCGGGGCCGAAGGTCAGGCCGTGCACCCGGGCCGAACGGCGCAGGTCGTCCAGGACCGCGCCCGGCTGCACGACGGCCTCCGCCGCGTCCGGGTCGACCGACACGACCCGGTTCATGTGCCGGGAGAAGTCGAGCACCACACCCTCACCCAGGGCGTTGCCCGCCACCGACGTGCCGCCGCCCCTGGCGGTTACGGGCAGCCCGCGACCGCGTGCCACCTCCACCGCCCGCGCCGCGTCGTCGGCGTCGCGCGGTTCGACGACCAGCGCGGGGACGGCACGGTAGACGGACGCGTCCGAGGTGTAGGCGGCACGCGCGGTGAGGTCGTCGCGGACGACGTCCGCACCGCCGCGGCCGAGTGCGTCGCGCATCGCGCGCGCGACGTCACGGGGGTTGCCCATGGGGCGTTCTCCTGTCGGTGACGGGGCTGTCGGCCGGTTCGGTGGAGGGGCCCGGTCAGCCGATGAAACCGTGCTCGCTGAGGAAGTACAGGGCTGCCTCGTCCGGGCTGGCCCCGTCCAGGTCGACCATGCCGTTGAGCTCGATGATGGTCTCCTCGGTGAGCGCCTCGCCCAGCTCCGTGCCCAGTTCGTCGAGCCCGGGGTGCTGGTCGACGCTCTCCTGGCGTGCGGTGAGGGCGGCCAGCTGGGTGGTGAAGAACGTGTCGGAGTCCTCGACCACTTCCAGGTCCAGGGAGTCGATCCGCGCGTCCGTCGTGAAGATCTCCGCGAAGTTGCAGGGGCTGCCCCTGGCGACGTTGACGTAGTTCAGCGCCAGGTCCATCTGATAGGCGTCGGCGGCCCTGAACGGGGCATCGTAGAAGTCCTGGAACCTCTCCCACTCGCGGTCCATGAACTCGGCGGCGCCGCAGAACGTGGCCTCCTCCGGGTGCTCGTGCACGAACTCGGACAGCTGGTCGAGGGAGTCGACCGAGCCCACCGGCTCGGGTGCGTCGGCCGCCCGCGCGACGGCGTACTGGTTGCCGAACTGGGCCGGTCCGAGCCAGGCGATCCCGTTCCGGTCGAGGTCCTCCTCCGCGGTGCGGTCGAACTGCTCCATACCGTCGTGGATGACCTCCTCCTCTTGGAGGAACTGGGTCCACCCGGTCCCGGCGTACTCCCAGTAGAGGTCCACGTCCCCGTTCTCCAAGGCGGTCCGCAGGATGTTGGACCCCATGAGGCCCGTCTGGTCGTCCGCCTCGGCCCCCGCGGCCTGCAGGGCGTAGTAGGTGATCTTGCCGAGGATGACGCTTTCGGTGAACTCCTTGGAGGAGACCGACAGGCTGGCCCCCTCGAGGTCGATGTCCTGGGCGATGCTGCCGCCGTCCAGGTCCACGTCTTCGGGACCGGGGCCGGAGGCGGTGTCCGCTCCGCTCGGGGCGCCGCAGGCGCCCGCGGCCAGGACGACGGCGACGACTGCGGCGAGCGGACCGGCGGACCCGGACGCGCGGCGTGCGCGGTGTGCCCGGCGCGGTTCGTGTGTTCTCACGGTGGTGCTCCCTTCCAGGTGGGTCTCACACGCCGCGCGGGCGCAGGGTGTCCTCGACCAGCCCGGCGAGCCAGTCGATGAACAGGGCCAGGACGGCCACCAGGACGCTCCCGGTCAGCAGGACCGTGTCGCGGCTGGAGGCGATGCCGTTCGAGATCACGTCGCCGAGCCCGCCCGCGCCGATGAAGGTGGCGAGGGCGACCGTGCCGACCGTGATCACCAGGGCGGTCCGGATGCCGGAGAGCATGACCGGGATCGCGAGGGGGAGTTCGACGGACATCAGGGCCCGCGCGCGTGTCATGCCCATGCCGCGGGCCGACTCGATGACGGACCGGTCCACCTGGTCCAGGCCCACCATCGTGTTGCGCAGGACCGGGAGGATTCCGTAGAGCCACACCGCCACGACCACGATGGTCTGCACGTCCCAGTCCACGAAGACCACGGCGAAGAGCACGATGAGACCGATGGTCGGGGTGGCCTGGCCGATGTTGGCGAGGGCCAGGAGGGGCCCGGAGAACCGGCGGGCCGCGGGCCGGGTGAGCAGGATCCCCAGCGGTATCGCCACTGCGAGGATGAGGACCACCACCACGGCGCTCAGGGTCAGGTGCTGGACGGTCCGGCTGAGCAGGTACTCGGCGTTGAGGCTGCGGCTCTCGATCCGGTCCAGGTCCTGTGCGCCGATGTACATGTACAGGGCGGCCAGCACGGCCAGGAGGGCGGCGGGCATGCCGACCAGCCGGACGAGCCCGCCGCGGGGCCGGCTCACGGGCGCGTTCGGGGGCGGTGTGGTCCGCTGCGGGGCGAGGGTGGCCATCACCGCTCCCCGGTGCGGTCGGCCACCGATGCTGCGCTGCCCCGGCCCGGACCGGCCGAACCGCTGTGGACGGACTCCAGGCTCAGCGTGCCCCGGAAACCGCCGTCGGCGCCGGTCACGACCACCATGCCGGTGTTGCTGGACAGCATCGCGTCGAGGGCGTCGTAGAGGGAGTGCTCCGGACCCATCGGGTTCAGCACGGGGAACCCGGACTCGGAGTAGTCGCCCTCGCCGGAGCGGGGCAGCCACTCGACGGGGCGCCCGCCGTCCAGCAGGAGCAGGAAGTCGCTGCGGCTCGCGGCCATCGCCGAAGCACGCTCGGCCGAGGTGGAGGACAGTTCGGCGGTCGGCCAGGCGTCCGTCTCCACGCGGGCGTCGGCGATCCGGGTCAGCGTCAGACTCCGGACGGAGGCCCCCGCACCGATGAACTCGCTGACGAACCCGTCCGCGGGCTCGCTGAGGATCCGCTCCGGGGTGTCGTACTGGACCACCCTGCCGCCCTCGCCGAACACCGCGATGCGGTCGCCCAGGCGCACGGCCTCGTCGATGTCGTGGGTGACGAACACGATGGTCTTGCGGAGCTCGCCCTGGATCCGGAGGAGCTCGTTCTGGAGAGTCTCCCGCGTGAGCGGGTCGATCGCGCCGAACGGCTCGTCCATGAGCAGGACGGGCGGGTCCGCCGCCAGGGCGCGGGCCACGCCCACCCGCTGCTGCTGGCCGCCGGAGAGCTGCTTGGGGTAGCGGTCCCGGTAGGTGTCCGGGTCCAGGCCGACCATGGTGAGCAGGGCTTCGACGCGGTCCGCGATCCGCTGCTTGTCCCAGCCGAGGAGTCGCGGGACCGTACCGATGTTCTCGCCGACGGTGCGGTGCGGGAACAGGCCGGTCTGCTGGATGGCGTAACCGATGCCGCGGCGCAGCCGGTCGGGGTCGGTGTCGGTCACGTCCTCGCCGTCGATCAGGATGCGGCCGGACGTGGGCTCGATGAGCCGGTTGACCAGCTTCATCGTGGTGGTCTTGCCGCAGCCGGACGGGCCGAGGAAGACCACGATCTCCCCCTCGGGGATGTCGAGGGACAGCCGGTCGACCGCGGTTCCCCGCTGGCCCGGGTAGGTCTTGCTGAGGTCGACGAGCTGGATCATGGGGCGAAGGGCGGTCGTTGGGTCAGACATGGATCCCCCGTGAGGTCGTCAGGCGGCCGATGACCGCGAAACAGAGGTCGAAGAGGATCGCGAGGACGACGATGCCGAGGATCCCCTGCAGTGTCAGGTAGATGGCGAACGGTGTTCCGGCGCTGGACAGCCCTTGGAGGATGAGGTTTCCGAGTCCGGGGCCGTTGACCGCCGCGGCGATCGCGGCGATACCGAGCAGCAGCTGGGCGGCCACGCGCAGACCGGTGATGATCACCGGCAGGGCCAGGGGCAGCTCGACCCGGGTGAGGATCTGGCCGCGCCCCATGCCCATGCCGCGGGCGGACTCGACCACCGCGGGGTCGACCTCCCGCAGCCCGACGACGGCGTTGCGCAGCACCGGAAGCAGTGCGTACATGGTCAGGGCCGCCACCGACGGCGCGGTCCCGAGCCCCAGCGGCGTGATGAGCAGGCCGAAGAGGGCGTAGGAGGGGATGGTCAGGAAGACCCCGGCGGTGGCCAGGACCACCGCCCGCGACCGGGTCCGGTAGGTCAGGGCGGCCAGCGGCAGGCCGATGAGCGCGGCCAGCCCCAGGCCCTGGAGCACGAGCACGACGTGTTCCAGGGTGGCGCTGAGGACCGCCGGATAGGTGTCAGAGGTGAACTCGACGAAGCCCATCGCTCTACCGGGGGGTTGACGCGGCCGGGGCGGCGGAGGCGCTCCGGAACGCTTCGGTGAAGAACGTGTCGAGGTGGCCGACGACCTCCTTGAACGTGGGGTCCTCGTCGAACATCCACTCCGTGTGGCCCTTGCCCTCCAACAGCACGAGCTGCTTGGGCTCCCCGGCGCGCTCGTACAGGGCGTGCGCCTCCTCGGGCCGGTGCAGGCCGTTCTCCGCGCCGTGCACCACCAGGAGGGGGCGCGGCGCGAGGCGGTCCACCACGGCCTCCGGCGAGAAGCGCAGCAGCTGGTCGGCGGACTCCAGCGTCACCCCGGTACCGAATCCGTGCGCCCGGTACAGCTCGTCGCCCACGTACCCGTCGGTGCGGGTGTCCCGGTCCAGGCGGACGATGTCCCAGGGCACGGTGATCTCCGAACGGCCGCTCTCAGCACGGCGCGGGCGGTCCGACTCGATCCGCTCCAGCAGGCTGTTCCAAGTGGCGTCGTCGTGCATGCGCCGGGTGGAGCGCAGGCCGTCCGCGATGCCGTTGCAGGCCGCCACGGCGCGAACCCGGGGGTCCTCCGCGGCCTCGGCGACGACCACGCCGCCGCCCAGGCCCCAGCCGAGCAGCCCGATCCGGTCGCTGTCGAGGAGCCCGCTGCCCTCGACCCGGTCGACCGCGGCGCGGACGTCCTCGGCCCACTCCTGGGGGACCAGGCGGCCGCGTTCACCCTCGCTGAGGCCGAAGCCGCGGTAGTCGAAGGCCAGCACGGCATACCCCAGCTTCGTGAGGGCACGGGCGAACCGCTCGGGGTGGATGATCTTCAGCCCCTGGTAGCCCGACGCCGGGATGACCACGGGGTAGGGCGCGCCCGCCCCGCCGTCGTCGGGCAGGTGCAGGTCGGCGTCCAGGCGCAGGCCTTGGCTGAAAAAGGGCATGGGAACGACGCTCACGGCGGACTCCTGGTGTTCTGTGTGGCTGGTGGCCTTAGTCGACGGCCTTAGTTGGCGGCCTGAGCCGGTGGTAGAGGATGGTGGGGACGGCGATTCAACGGAGCTGGCCGTTGCCGGTGGCGGACCGTTGGCGCATCTCCGATGACAGCTGTGCGGCGGCGGTCTGGACCGCGCGCCCGATCTGGTCGAGCTCTCCGCCGATGCGGAACTTGGGTGCGGACACGTTCAGCGAGGCGACGACGAGGCCCTGGAAGTCGCGGACGGGCGCGGCCACCGCGACCAGGCCGTCCTCGAACTCCTCGTCGGCCTTGGCGTAGCCGCGTTCGCGGCCCTGCCGGAGCCGGGCGAGGAAGGTGCCCGCGTCCGGCGGCGAGTTCGGGCCGGTGGCGGTGAACTCGGTCTCCGAGAGCAGCTCGAGGACCTGTTCGTCGTTCCAGTCCATGAGTAGGGCTCTGCCGGACGACGTGGTGTGGACGGGGCTGGTGCGCCCCACCCAGTCCGCGACCTGGACGGCGCGCAGCGGCCCTTCGGAGAGGACGGTCAGGACCGCACCGTCGCGCAGGATGCTCAGGTGCGCGCGCTCCTTCACCGCCGCGACGAGCCGTCGCAGTATCGGCAGGGCGGCGTCCCGCAGCCTGCGGTCGCCGGCGTTCACCGCCAGGGCGTAGAACTGCCAGCCCAGGCGGTAGGCCATGGTCTCTTCGTCGCGTTCCACGAGCCCTGTTTCGGCCAGGGCCTTGAGGGCGCGGGAGACCTGGGTCTTCTCGCGCCCCACCCGCCGGGCGATGTCGAGCACCCCGAGCGCGGAGCCCTGACCGGCTGAGCCCGATCCGAGGACCTGCAGGATGTCGACGGTCCGGTGGATGCTGGAGGAACTTTCCGAGACCATGCCCTGATTGTGACCCCGGTCATAGAGTGAGGGCAATGGAGGGTTGCCCTCTGGGCAACACGGAATCCCAGGCGCGCACCCTTCCTAGGGGACGACGAGATCGCGGGGCCGGGAGGACGCGGACCTGAGGAGCTCCGCCTCGTCCAGGCCCTCGGCGGCAAGGGACCGCACGAGCAGTGACAGCGCCTCCGGTGCGGGAGGGGAGTCCGGCTGGCCCGCGTCCGAGGACAGCACCACGTGCTCCGTCCCGACCTCCTCGACGAACCGGGCCAGCCGCGCCGCGTCCCACCCGGGCTGGTGGAGGAGCTGGAAGGTGGTGACCTCGGCGAGAGCGCCCAACCGGGTCAGCTCGGCGGTCTGCGCGGCGCTCAGGCCGGGGACCGTGTACGAGGGGTGGGTCAGGAGGATCCGCCGAACGCCGTGCCGACGCGCCGCGGGGACCAGGTGGTGCACCTCGGCCCCGCTGAGGTGGCCCGTGGCGAGCACCGCGTCGTACTCGCCGACGAGTGCGCACACCTGCTCCACTGCCTCGGCGGTGCCTCCGTCCACCGGAGGGATGGCGTAGGAGCGGTCGAAGCCGCCCGGGGCCGCGTCGCACAGGCTCGGCAGGTGCGCTGAGCGCTGTGTGTGCGCGTCGGCGGTCGGGAACCACACGACCCGGGCCCCGGCGGCGAGGGCAGCGGAGACCGCGGCCGGGTTCACCCCGCCGACGTGCTGGTTCAGCGCGACACCGCCGAAGACGTCGAGCGGCGAGCCCTTGCCCGCCGCGGCCGCGCGCCCCACGGTGGACTCGTAGTGGGCCTTGAGGACGCAGCCCGAGAATCCGGCGCGCTCGTAGGCGCGCACGGTGTCGGTGTCGTCGAAGCGGCGGTCGACGACGTCGGGTGCCGCGTGGACGTGGAGGTCGAACATCGTGTGCATGCTCACAGCCTCCGCGAGCCGACCGCCGGCAGCAACAACGGTTGCCGTGCGGGCAACCGGACGTCTCAGTCGACGCTCTCCAACCGGGTGAGCTGCCTCCGCAGCAGGTCGAACCGGGCGTCCCCCAGCAGCGGGAGCGCGTCCCGGCGCCGCCGCGCGTACCCCGGATCCACTTCGGCGAGGTAGACGCCGGCGGCTCCGAACGGTGCCCGCGCCACCACCTCGCCCGCGGGGTCGAGCACCTGCGACCCGCCCCAGAAGCCGACGCCGTTCTCGGTGCCGACCCGGTTGACGAAGACCACCCAGCACTGCTGCATCCGGGCGATCTGCCGGACGAGGTCGTACCAGTACGTCGTGTTGTCGAGGGTGCCGTCGTCGACGGCGGCGCTGTTGGCCGGTACGAGGAGGAGTTCCGCGCCGTCCTGTGCCGCCAGCCACGGCAGCGCGGGCTGCCAGGCGTCGTTGCAGACGAGCGTGGCGGCCCGGATGCGGCCGGTGTCGAAGGACAGCAGGTCCGTGCCGGGGGCGAAGTGGTCGCGCTCGGTCCAGGCCCGGTAGTGGGGGAGGAACAGTTTGCGGTGCACGTGGTGGAGGCGCCCGCCGGAGAGGTAGGCCGCGGCGTTGTGCCGGGCCCCGCCCTCGCGCTCGTACAGGCCGACCAGGACGTCGGGTCCGTGGGTGCCGAGCTCCAGCACGCGGGGGTCGTCCGCGCGCAGGGAGGTGTCCGCCGCGGCGGCGCCTTGGGCGTAGCCGTGCAGGCTCAGTTCCGGGAAGACTACGAGGTCGGCGCCGAGCCCGGCCGCCTCGGCGATCCGGCGCCGCGCCTCGGCGAGGTTGGCCTCCGGATCGGCCAGCACGCAGTCCACCTGTGCCATCGCCACGCGCATGGTCGTCTCCCGTCCTCGGTGTCGCTTCGCCCGAATTCTTGCCGCTCACCTGGGGAGGCGGTCAAGCGGCGGTGCGCACACGACAACCGTCGGCCCGCGATGCGGGGAATGTGTGCCAAGCACGTCGAAGGGCCGCCCTCCGGTGTGCGGGTGAACACCGGAAGGGCGGCCCTGTGCTGCCGGCTGAGGCTGTGGATCAGCCCCGGTCGATCGTGATGACCGGCGAGGTCCAGGTCTCCCAGTGGTCCGGGTTGTCCGGGTCGCCGAGCGCCTTCAGGGCCCGGGCCTCCAGACGGTAGTCACCGTCGTCCACCTTGGTGACCCGGTCGAGCGAATCCACCACGGAACCGTCCCAGGCGTAGCTGAAGAAGGCCGTGCTGGTCTCGCTGCGGTTGACGTAGTCGACGTCGACCGCCACGTTGCGGTCCGGGTGGACCGGGCGGCCGGTGCGCTCGTCGATGACGATCATCTCGAGCTTGGTCACGTGGTGGTCGAAGTGCGCGATCACGTACGGGATGTCCGGCAGGCCGTCCACCCATTCCAGCGTGTAGGAGGCACCGTCGGGCTGGTTCTCGAAGGTGCCGCCGCTGGAGTCGGCGCACTCCAGACCGGAGAACACCTCGCATTCGGTGATGCGGGTCAGCCACGGCAGGTCGTGCACGGTGCCGTCCTCGTCGGTGATCGGGGTCATGGCCTCGATCTCCTGGTAGTCACCGTTGTAGGCGGCGTAGGGGACGCGGAAGGACTCCAGGTCCCCCTTGCCCTCGACTTCGGTGACCGTGACGTAGCCGCCGTAGAGCATCTGCTCGAGGTCCCGGGCGGGCGGGGTGACGGTCACGTCGACGTCCACGGAACCGCCGGGCTCGACGGTCACCTCGTCCTTGCTGAAGGAGGCTTCGGCGAAGGCGGTGTTGAAGTCCGGCACGAACGTGTCGCCGTGCGTGCCCATCGCGGGCTCGTGCGAGATCTCGTAGGTGGTCGTCTCGTCGCCGTCGTTGGAGACGGTGACGGTCTCGGTCACCGGCCCCTCGGTCGCGCCCAGGGGCAGCTTGGCGGGGGACAGGCCCGTGGTGGCCTGGACCGCGCCCGGGACGTCGAGCATGCCCGCGCCCTGGCGGTGGACGTTGTCCAGCTCGCCTTCGTCCGGGTTGCCCCACCACAGCGTCGGGTCCGCGGTGTTCTGGAGGACGTCGCGCACGTCGTGCGCCTCGATGTCGGGCTGGGCCTCCAGCAGCAGGGCGACGCCGCCCGCGACGTGCGGGGAGGACATCGACGTACCGCTGACGGTGGCGTATTCGCCCAGGTCCATCGGGTAGGTGGAGTTGATCAGACCGCCCGGCGCGCCCAGGTCGGGCTTGAGGTCCAGGTCGGGTGACATGCCGTACGAGCTGAAGCTGCTGATCATGCCCCCGGTCGGATTGGGAACGGTGACCTCCTCGTCGGTCCAGGTCAGAGTGACCGGATCCTCGCCCTCCATGAGCTCCAAGAGGTGGGCGCCGGCCTCGTCGGAGACCCCGATGGCGAAGGCGTCCTGGTCGACGATGCCGCCGCCGGCGAACATACCGGGCAGGTCGTTGTAGACCACGACACCGGTGGCGCCGGCGTCGAGCGCGACGTCGTACTTCTCGGTGAAGGTGCACTCGCCGCGGATCATGAGCGCGGTCTTGCCCTCGGGGTCGCCCTCGAGTTCGTCACCTTCGGACAGGCAGCCCCGGCCGATGTACTCGAGTTCGTCGGACTCGCCCGAGGTGGGCGGTAGGACCGCGCTGTCCATCTCCATGTAGGGAATGGATTCGCCGGTCTGGGTGGCCTCGGCCTCGGCGGCCTGGATGTGGGTGTTGTCGTAGGACGCGACGCCGATGACGTCCGCGCCCAGGCCCGGTGCGCCGGCGGAGTAGACGCCGCTGGCGCCCTCGTTGCCGATGGAGGCGACGACGACCATGCCCTCGTCGACCAGGTTGTCCGAGGCGATCGCAGTGGGGTACTGGGGCCAGGAGTGCGAGGAACCGATGCTCATGTTGAGCACGTCCATGTCGTCGGCGAGCGACTGCTCCATCGCCGCGATCATGACGTCCGCGGTGGTGGACCCGGTGCAGCCGAACACCTTGTAGGCGCCGAACTCGACGTCGGGCGCGACACCGGTGACCTCGCCCTCGGCGCCGACGATTCCGGCGACGTGGGTGCCGTGGCCGTTGCAGTCCTGGGGATCCTCGTCGGGAACCGGGGTGTCGCTCTCCGGGTCGCTGGCGTCGAAGTCGTCCCCGACGAAGTCGTGGCCGGCCACCACCCGGTCGTTGGGGAACTCGCCGGGGCCGCCGAGATCCGGGTGGGTGTAGTCGACCCCGGTGTCCATGATGGCCACACGCAGGCCCTCACCGGACAGGCCGAGTTCGCTCTGGACGATGTCGGCGCCGGTCATGCCCAGCGCCGTGTCCATTTCCGGCTCGCTGTCGTCGAGTTCGGGGATTTCGTGGCGGACGACCGGGTGGATCCCGGCGACTCCGGGGATCTCCCGGGCCGTGCTCACCTGGGTATCGTCCATCTCCACGGAGATGCCGTTCCACAAGTCGCTGAAGGACAGGCGTTCGGTATAGGAGAGCCCGAAGTCCTCCGCTTCGGCGCGGAACGCGGCGTGTTCGTCGTCGACGCGTGCGGAGGCCGCCCCTTCGGAGGTGGGCGGGCCGTCCAGTTCGATGAACCACAGGTCTTGGGCCTGGTGTGTCAGTTCGCCGTTCTCCGCGCTGGGCGCCGGGTGGAGCGGAGCGATCTCCGACCCCTCCTCAGCACTTGCCGGAGTGGCCGAGACCAGGCCCGCGATCAGTGTCAGCCCGGCGAGCTGCGCCAAGCGTGATCGGTGGGGTGCCACCTTTTCAACACATCCCTTCTCGTGCGCGCCTCAGGACACCGGGGGAACGGGCGGTCCACCGGGTACGGGTGTACGCACACGGGGGATACGCCGCTTGATGTCCGTATTCGGATGATCGGCGCGCATGGCAACGAGATCATTGCCGTGTGCGATTACGGTGTCAATGTGCATGGAGACTCAATATGGCTACGTGACGGACGAATGTTCCCGATGTTTCCTCATGGGTCACAAAGCCCTTAAAGCGGACATAAAGCGCTTTCGGTTCGTGAGTTCCACAAAATGTCCCGGGCGGAAATGCGGTTCCGGGTCTGCCATTCTGCGGACCCGTCGCACAGATTCTCGGAAAAGCGCAGGTGACAGCGTGTCCCCCTGGCGATCGGGCCGAACGGGAGCGCCCAGTAGGGTGGAGGAGTTGTCCCGCCCGTCGGCGGTACGACCGGTGTCGAATGAGCGAAGTCCGGTACCGCGGCCACATCCGGCCGCGCAACCCGGTGCTGTCCCGCAACTGTGAAGCCCCGCCCGCGCGGGGACGAGCCAGGCCGCCTCCTCGCCGCCGACGAACCCGTCCTCGTGGGAAGGACCGGCCGTCCCCGCCCTGGGCCGTGCTCCTCCCCCGGCCCACCGAAGGAGCACCGTGCGGATCGCCCGCCAATTCCCCGCCGCCCTCTTGGGTGTGACCCTGGCCCTGACCGCCTGCGGCACCACAGAGTCCGACTCCGAGCCAGCGGAGGAGACCGACGCCGCGGCCGTCGACTGCGGGGCGCCCGAGCCCGCCGACGACCGCGAGCCCGTCGGCGACGGCACGTTCCCCGTCACCGTGGCAGACATGGTCGGCGAGGTCACCGTGGAAGAGGAGCCCGAGCGCATCGTCTCGCTCTCCCCGAGCAGCACCGAGTCCCTCTTCGCCATCGGCGCGGGCGACCAGGTCGAGGCCACGGACGAGTACTCGTACTACCCCGAAGAGGCGCCCACGACCGACCTCAGCGGCTTCACCCCCAGCGTGGAGGCGATCAGCGAGTACGACCCCGACCTCGTGATCCTCTCCGGCAGCGCCGTCGACAGCGCCGACCAGCTCGTCGACGTCGACATCCCCACCCTCGTGCTGGGCGACGCCCTCGACCTGGAGGACGTCTACGCCCAGATCCGCCTCCTCGGCGAGGTCACCGGGAACACGGAAGAGGCCGACACGGAGGCCGACCGCGTCGAGACCGAGTTCAACGAGGTCGTCGACGCCACCTGCGCCGAACTTGGCGAGACCGAGCTCACCTTCTACCAGGAGCTCGACGACACGCTCTTCTCCGTGACCTCGGAGACCTTCGCCGGCCAGATCTACGACGCCTTCGGTCTCGTGAACATCGCCGACCAGGCCGACGACGACGAGAGCGGCGGCTATCCGCAGCTGTCCGCCGAGTTCGTGGTCGAGGAGAACCCCGACATGGTCTTCCTCTCCTACGGTGACGAGTCCCCCGACGAGTCGGTCGCCGCCGTCGAGGAGCGCCCCGCCTTCGACTCCGTCACCGCTGTGGAGAACGACGCGGTGTACGTACTCGACAGCGACATCGCTTCCCGGTGGGGACCGCGCGTGGTCGACTTCGCGCAGTCCGTCGGCGATGCCGTCAGCGAGACCGCAGACCAGTAGGGCCCGCGGGGCAACGAGGGGGATCAGCAGGTGAAGGGCTTCGGGGTGCCGGCAGGCTGGCTGGCGGGCAGCGCGGCCGTGCTGTTCGTGGCCGGGATCTTCGGCATCTCCGCTGGCGCCGCATCGCTCTCCGCGGCGGACATCCTCCGCCACCTGGTCAGCCTCCTGCCGTTCGGGACGGAGTCACCGCTCACCGAACGGCAGGAAGCACTGCTCATGGAGCTGCGGCTGCCCCGCGTGGTGATGGGCGCCGTCGTCGGCGCCCTCCTGGCCACCGCGGGCGGCGCCTACCAAGGTGTCTTCCGCAACCCTCTGGCCGACCCGTTCCTGCTCGGCGCGGCTTCCGGCGCCGGGCTGGGGGCCACCATGGTCATGGTCTTCGGCCAGGACCTGACCGCCGACCCCCGTGCCCTGGTGCCGGTTGCCGCCTTCTTCGGGGCCCTCCTGGGGGTGGCCACCGCCTACGCGCTCGGCTCCACCGCAGGGGGAGGGGGAACCGCGGCCCTGGTCCTGGCCGGAGTGGCCGTCTCGTCGTTCCTCTCCGCCGCGCAGACCCTCGTGCAGCAGATGGGTGTGGACCAGCTCCAGCGCATCTACGCGTGGCTCCTGGGCGGCCTCGGCCGGGGAGGCTGGGACGACGTCCAGCTCATCGCCCCGTACGCGATCGTGGGGCTGGTCGTCCTGCTGCTCAGCGGCTACCTGCTGGACATGCTCGCCCTCGGCGACGACAAAGCCGTCAGTCTCGGACTGAACCCGGCCGTGGTGCGGATGATCGTCATCGCCGCCGCCTCCCTGGCCACCGCGGCGGCCGTCTCCGTGAGCGGACTGATCGGCTTCGTCGGCATCGTCGTCCCGCACATAGTGCGCCGCCTCGTAGGGTCCAACTACCGGGCGATCCTGCCCGTCACCGTGCTGGCGGGCGGCGCCTTCCTCGTGGCGGTGGACATCGTCGCGCGGACCATCGTCGCCCCCGCCGAACTCCCCATCGGCGTGGTCACCGCCTTCCTCGGCGCCCCCTTCTTCGTTCTCATCCTGCGCACCACACGCCACCGCGGTACGTGATGCGAAGGCGTCGAACACTCTGGGAGACTGTTCCACGCTATGGAAATCACCTTGCTCGTAAGCCTCATCGTCGTCGTCGCCCTCCTGGCGGTTGGCGGGTTCTTCCTGGTCAGGACTCGACGCTCGGTCACGCCGAGCAAGGAGGAGGCCAAGCCCGAGGTCACGGAGGAGGCCAAGGCCGCACCGGAAGAGGACCGTGAACGGGACGAGGGGACGGTCAGCACACCCCCCGCCCACGCCCCTCCCGTTGAGGAAGCCGCCCCCGAGGCCCCCGCCGAACCCGCCGCACCCGAACTCGACACCCCGCCCCCGTCCGCGGGCCGCATGGTGCGCCTGCGGGCCCGCCTGGCCCGCTCCCAGAGCACCTTCGGCCAGGGCCTGCTCACCCTGCTCTCCGCCAAGACCCTCGACGAGGACACCTGGGAGGAGATCGAGGACACGCTCATCACCGCCGACATCGGTGTCACCTCGGCCACCCAGATCGTCGAGAACCTCCGCACCCGCGTCAAGGTGCTCGGCACCCGTGACACCGAAGAGGTCCGCGGCCTCCTGCGCGAGGAGCTCCTCAACCAGCTCGGCGCCGACACCGACCGCACCGTGCGCACGGAACCGCACGGCGACCGACCGGCCGTGATCATGGTCGTCGGCGTCAACGGCACCGGCAAGACCACCACCACGGGCAAGCTCGCCCGAGTACTGGTCGGCGACGGCCGCAGCGTGGTCCTGGGCGCCGCGGACACTTTCCGCGCGGCCGCCACCGAGCAGCTCCAGACCTGGGGCGGTCGCGTGGGCGCCCCGGTCGTCTGCAAGGACGAGGGCGCCGACCCGGCCAGTGTGGCCTTCGACGCCGTGGCGCGCGGTGTGGACGACGGCGCGGACACCGTCATCATCGACACCGCCGGGCGCCTGCACACCAAGACCGGCCTCATGGACGAGCTCGGCAAGGTCAAGCGCGTGGTGGAGAAGAAGTCCCAGGTCGACGAGGTCCTCCTCGTCCTGGACGCCACCACCGGCCAGAACGGCCTGCGTCAGGCCCGGGTGTTCGCCGAGGTCGTCAACGTCACCGGTATCGCCCTGACCAAGCTCGACGGCACCGCCAAGGGCGGCATCATCGTCCAGGTACAGCGCGAGCTGGGCGTTCCCGTCAAGCTCGTCGGCCTGGGCGAGGGGCCCGACGACCTCGCGCCCTTCGACCCAGAGGTCTTCGTGGACGCCATTCTCGGCTGAGCCCGCTGCCCGGCTGAGCCCGGGGCACCGCACACGACAGCGCGGCCGGACACCCGAAACGGGTGTCCGGCCGCGCTGCTTTTCGTTCTGCTTTTCCAGTTCACCGCCCCATTTCTCACCCCGTGTCATGGCCCCTTAACAGTCCTGGCTGGCCTTTTACGTCCGCGAAACGTGTCTGGCCCTATGGGGAAACACCCTGGTCGGAGAGTTGTCGCCGTGGTGATCTGCATCGGGCCCGATGATGCGCTCGCTGACTGCCGCCCCTCAAGACAATCCCCCGTCCGTCCCATGGAGGCGACGAAATGATTGACTCTGGCAACACTGCGTGGCTGCTCATGAGCGCCGCGCTGGTGATGCTCATGACCCCGGGCCTGGCTTTCTTCTACGGAGGCATGTCGCGGGCCAAGAGCGTCCTCAACATGATGCTCATGAGCTTCGGGAGCATCGCGATCATCAGCGTGCTCTGGGTGGCCGTCGGCCACTCGCTCACCTACGCGCCGGGATACGGCGCCTTCGAGATGTTCATCGGCGGCTTCGACTACGTCGGGTTGACCAACCTCATCGGTGAGGTCGAGCCGATGGACGGCACCGACGGCGGCTACCCGCTGCTCGTCGACGCCGGGTTCCAGCTGATGTTCGCCGTCATCACCACGGCCCTGATCAGCGGTGCCATCGCCGACCGCGCGAAGTTCGGCGCCTGGTTGCTCTTCGCCCCGGTGTGGGCGCTGCTGGTCTACTTCCCCGTCGCCCACTGGGTCTGGGGCGGCGGCTGGGTCGCCAGCATGCACGAGTTCACCGGCCTTCCCGAGGTCATCGACTTCGCCGGCGGCACCGCGGTCCACATCAATGCCGGTGCCGCGGCCCTGGCCCTGGTCCTCGTCCTCGGCCGCCGCAAGGGCTTCGGCACCGAGTCGATGCGCCCGCACAACCTGCCGTTCGTCCTGCTGGGCGCCGCGCTCCTGTGGTTCGGCTGGTTCGGTTTCAACGGCGGCTCCGCCTACGCGGCCAACGGGGAAGCCGCCCTGGCCCTGGTCAACACCCAGGCCGCGACCGCCGCCGCGACCGGCGCGTGGATGCTCGTCGAGCGCTTCCGCTACGGCAAGGTCAGCGCCCTGGGCTTCGCCTCGGGTGCTATCGCGGGCCTGGTCGCCATCACCCCGGCCGCCGCGAACGTCACCCCGGTCGGGGCGATCATCGTCGGCGCCCTGTCCGGCGCGATCTGTGCCTACGCCATCAGCTGGAAGTTCAAGTTCAAGTACGACGACGCGCTCGACGTCGTCGGTCTCCAC
Organism: Nocardiopsis oceani; assembly: GCF_054777395.1. NCBI lineage: Bacteria > Bacillati > Actinomycetota > Actinomycetes > Streptosporangiales > Nocardiopsidaceae > Nocardiopsis > Nocardiopsis oceani. The sequence continues at coordinate 12,081 of NZ_BAAHAR010000001.1, read as the reverse complement.
ATGGTCGGCGGCATCGTCGGCTGCCTCGCGCTCGGCTTCCTCGCCTCCGGCGCGGTGGGCAGCGACCCCGGGATCTTCTACGGCGGCGGAATCGGCCTCCTGGCCGCGCAGGCGATCTCGGTGATCGGCGTCATGATCTACACCTTCATCGTCACCTGGGTCATCGCCAAGGTCATCGACCTCCTCATCGGCTTCCGCATCGCCGAGGAGGTCGAGACGAACGGCCTCGACCACGAGCTGCACGCGGAGTCGGCCTACGCCTTCGACGAGCTCGAGGAACTGGAGGAGGAAGCGGTCTCCTCGCCGACGCCTCCGGGCGGGGAGACGGCCTCACCGCGGGCCAGGTCCTAGCCCTCAACGTCGAGGCCGCGGGTCTTGCGCCGCTGACGCGGTGAGGTGGCCCAGGGGCCGACGGGGAGAAATCCCCGTCGGCCCCGTTTGCGTGTTGCCAGCTGGCACCGGGTGCCAGCCGCACATGTGTACACGTGCGTGGAACGCAGTTGGCCGTGACCTGTGCCGGTGTTAGGTACCCTTTCGGGGCGGTGCGATAGCGGAGGCTGAAAGCACGGGGCGAAGGGCTGTCGGGGGCGGCCCGAAACACGACCCTCCCAGTGCCGAAGGCACAGCCCGCCGGCCACGGCCGGAAGCTGAGCACCCGCACCTCACGCCAGGGAGCGGCCGGGTGGCGGTTCATAGCCCCAAGGCCCTCCCCGATCACTTACTTCACGCCGATTCGTATCAGCACCCCACAGGTCGGGGTCAGGAGGCAAGATGGCGCCGGTTACTCGCAACAGGGGTCTTAGGACGTACTCGGCGGACACACGTTCTGGGGGCAGACGGTTGTCGCTCGCAGCGGTGGGCATGGTCGCCGCGCTGGGACTGGCCGGCTGCACTCTCGGCGAAGACGGTCCCGAAGAGGAGCCCGCCGAGGAGACCGCGGAGCCGGTGGACGCTGCACCCCTGCTCGAGGAGGCAGTGGCTGATCTGGCCGCCTACCCGGCACTCACCGCGGACGGACAGATCGCCGAGAGCGTCGGTGGAGAGGTCCAGGAGACCACCCTGACCGTCGCGGACGGCGGCGCGGCCAACGGAACGGTCACCGCCAACGACGTCGAGGCCGACCTGGTCGCGGCGGACGACAAGCTCTTCCTGCGCGCAGCCGAGGAGTTCTGGCTCGACAAGGGCGTCTTCGGCCCCGACAGCGACCAGTTCGACGACTCCTGGGTGCGCGCTTCCGTCGGCCAGGCGGGGATCAACCCGTCGAGCACGCTCGCCCCGCCCGCGCTCGCGGCGATCATCGAGGAGATCGGGGTGGCCGACGAGGAGGCTGTCGAGGAGAACCTCGACGACACCCTCGCCTACAAGGTCGACCTCAACGGCGAGCGAAACCAGCTCTGGATCGACGCCGAGACCAACCAGATCCTGCGCATCGAGATCGAGGAGCTGGTGCCCGAGGAGGGCGAGAGCGGCCCGCAGGTCCGCCTGGACCTCGCCGAGGCCGGCATGGACGAGGCCGAAGCGCTCTACACCAGCCTGACCAACACCGCCGAGGAGGAGCTCGACGGCTCCCGTGACGCGCGCATCGAGGTCAGTTGGGACGGCCAGCCCGAGATGGAGTGTGACGACGGCCCGCTATGCACCTGGTCCGGCACGGTGCGCGACGCGGGTGCCGACGGCGGCGGGTCCGTGCTCGTCCGCATGGACGTCACCTTCACCAACGAGGAGATCGGTGACGAGGAGTGCTCCGACAGCGGCGCCCTCGAGGCCGGCGGGACACTCAACCTGTCGTGTGACTCCAACTACAACATCGTCAGCGACGACCAGCAGACTTACGAGGTCGAGGGCGAGGCGCGCCTGTCCACCCGGGGTCTGAGCGCCAACCAGCAGGAGGAGATGCTGGCGGCCCTCGCCGAGCAGCAGGAGGCCACCCTCGCGGGCGGCGAAGAGGAGCCCGCCGAGGGTGAGGGCGACGAAGAGCCCGCGGAGGGCGAAGGCGCCGAAGAGGACGCTGAAGACGGTGCCGAGGGCGAGGACGGGTAGCCCTAGGTCCTAGCGGTGACCGGCGTAGCGGTGACCGACCCCTGACCGGGGCGGGGTTCGATGCCCCGCCCCTTCCCCTTGCCGCCGCTCCACCCCTTTCGCCTGCCGCCTGAGGGTGGTGGCGGGTGAATCGGATGGGGGTGTGCGCCGGAGGCGTCCGTTGAGGGTGGTGGCGGGTGAATCGGATGGGGGTGTGCGCCGGAGGCGTCCGTTGAGGGTGGTGGCGGGTGACGGGCGGGCAGGTAGGCTGGGGAGTCAATTCCGACGACGAAGGACTGGCCAAACTCGTGTTCGAGACGCTTTCCGACCGGCTGACATCGGTCTTCTCCTCGCTGCGCGGCAAGGGGCGGCTGTCCGAGGAGGACATCAACGCGACCGCGCGGGAGATCCGTCTCGCGCTGCTCGAGGCGGACGTGGCGCTGCCGGTGGTCCGCGAGTTCATCTCGCGGATCAAGGAGCGCGCCCGCGGCGAAGAGGTCTCCAAGGCCCTCAACCCCGCCCAACAGGTCATCAAGATCGTCAACGAGGAACTGGTCGAGATCCTCGGTGGCGAGACCCGGCAGGTCCGCTTCGGCAAGACCCCGCCCACCGTGATCATGCTCGCGGGCCTGCAGGGTGCGGGTAAGACGACCCTGGCGGGCAAGCTCGCCAAGTGGCTCGCCGACGACCGCAACACCCCGCTGCTGGTCGCCGCCGACCTCCAGCGCCCCAACGCCGTCACGCAGCTCCAGGTGGTCGGGGAGCGGGCGTCGACACCCGTGTTCGCCCCCCAACCCGGCAACGGCGTGGGCGACCCGGTCGACGTGGCCCGCGAATCCATCGAGCACGCGCGGCGCAACAACCACAACGTCGTCATCATCGACACCGCGGGCCGCCTCGGTGTTGATGAAGAGATGATGCAGCAGGCCGCGGACATCCGCGACGCGGTCAGCCCCGACGAGATCCTCTTCGTCGTCGACGCCATGATCGGTCAGGACGCGGTCAACACCGCCCAGGCCTTCCTGGACGGCGTCGGCTACGACGCGGTCGCGCTCACCAAGCTCGACGGTGACGCCCGCGGTGGTGCGGCCCTGTCCATCCGGCACATCACCGGTCGCCCGATCATGTTCGCCTCCACCGGCGAGAAGCTCGAGGACTTCGACCTCTTCCACCCGGACCGGATGGCTTCGCGCATCCTGGACATGGGTGACGTCCTCACGCTCATCGAACAGGCCCAGCGCACGTTCGACGAGGGCGAAGTCGAGAAGATGGCCTCGACGATGGCCTCGGACGACGACTTCACGCTCGACGACTTCCTCGAGCAGATGTCGATGGTCCGCAAGCTCGGCCCGATCGGCAACCTGCTCGGCATGATGCCCGGCATGGGGCAGATGCGCGAGCAGATCGACGGCATCGACGACAAGGACCTGGACCGCATCCAGGCGATCATCCAGTCGATGACCCCGGGGGAGCGCGGCAACCCCAAGGTGATCAACGGCTCCCGCCGCCTGCGCATCGCCAACGGTTCCGGTACCCAGGTCAGCGATGTCAACGGCCTGGTCACCCGCTTCTTCGAGGCGCAGAAGATGATGCGCAAGATGAAGAGCGGCGGCGGTATGCCGGGGATGCCCGGTATGCCCGGCATGGGTGGCGGCGGCAACAAGAAGAAGGCCAAGGCCCAGGCGAAGAAGGCCAAGAAGGGCAAGCAGCGCAGCGGCAACCCCCTGAAGGCCCGCCAGCAGGAGGCCGAGCGCGAGGCCGAGCGCAAGAAGCGCAAGGAGGAGGGCGGCCAGGAGATGCCGCAGCTGCCCCCGGGCCTCGGCGGTGGCGGCGGTGGCCAGCCCAACCTTCCGCCCGGTCTCGGTGGTCCGAACATGCCGGACCTGTCCAACTTCAAGCTGCCGAAGAAGTAGTGAGACCTGCCACGGCCCGCCCCGGGATCCCGGGGCGGGCCGTGTGTGTTAAGGATGTGTCCGGCCGCGCGCCTGTGTCCTGTCCAAGGAACACGTCCGCGTCTGGCACAATGAGGAGTCGACTAACGGTGGCCGGGCCGGCCCTCTAACTTGCCCGCCACCCACGTCATGCCTCGACGGGTTCCACAACCCCACGTGGGCCGCCTGTCAGGCGCCTAACACCGTTATTCGGGAGAAGACCACTCCAGTGGCTGTCAAACTGAAGCTCAAGCGTATGGGTAAGATCCGTACGCCCCAGTACCGTGTCATCGTCGCCGACGCCCGCAACAAGCGTGACGGCAAGGCGATCGAGGAGATCGGCAAGTACCACCCCAAGGAGCACCCGAGCTTCATCGAGGTCAACTCCGAGCGGGTCCAGTACTGGCTCTCCGTGGGCGCCCAGCCGTCCGACGCGGTGAAGGTCCTCCTGCGCAAGACGGGTGACTGGCAGAAGTTCAAGGGCCTTGCCGCCCCGGCTCCGCTGCAGGTTGCCGAGGCGAAGGACCCCGAGGCCCAGGAGGCCGCTTTCCAGGCCGCTCTGAAGGAGCTCGTGCTCCCCGGTCAGGAGAAGAAGGCCAAGAAGTCCGAGAAGAAGACGGACAAGGACAAGGCGGAGAAGGCGGCCGACAAGCCCGCCGAGAACGCCGAGGCTGAGAAGAAGTCCGAGGGCGAGGCCTAATCGTGCTGGAAGAGGCGCTTGAGCACCTCGTGAAGGGGATCGTTGCGAACTCCGACGACGTCCAGGTGAGAGCCAAGCGGCTCCGCAAGGGCAAGGTTCTGGAGGTCCGCGTCCACCCCGACGACCTTGGCAAGGTCATCGGCCGCAACGGCCGGACCGCCAAGGCACTGCGGACCGTCGTCGGCTCACTCGCCGGTGGCCGCTATGTCCGTGTTGACCTGTTGGACCTGCACGAAGTGCGCTGACGCGCCTCTCGGGGCGCCGATCTTGACGGTCGGCGCCCCGCAGTCGTGCCCGGGGACCCTGCGGTTCCCGGGCACGACGTTCCTCAGGGGGAGGCCCCTGGGGTGGAACGCACCGCCGGAGGGCGGGGCACCAGGGGGAAACCCGGGGAGCCCCGCAGGAAACCCGAGGGGCACCACGGGGGAACCCGGGGACGACCACTCGCGGACCCCCTGAGGGCTGCGGGCCTCGGGGCCACTGACACCGATAGGAAGCACTCATGCGACTCGTGGTGGGCCGGATCGGCCGCGCGCACGGTATCCGCGGCGACGTCGCAGTCGACGTGCGCACAGACGACCCCGGGGCCCGGTTCACCGACGGCGCCGTATTCCACACGGACCCCGCGTCCGCCGGACCGCTGACTATTCGCTCGACCCGGCGGCACAGCGGCAAGCTGCTCGTCCGCTTCAAGGGGCTGACCGACCGCGACGCCGCCGAGGCGTTGCGCGGTACCGCCCTGATGGTGGACTCCGAGGACATCGTGCCCTTGGACGACCCGGACGAGTTCCACGACCACGAACTCATCGGCCTGACCGTCGCCACCACCGAGGGCGAGACGGTGGGCACCGTCGAGGACGTCCTCCACCACGCACAGGACGTCCTCGTCATCACCTCCCAGGAGGGGGAGGAGATCCTGGTGCCGTTCGTCGGACCCCTGGTCCCCGAGGTGGACGTGGCCGCCGGGCGGATCGTGATCGACCCGCCCCCCGGCCTGCTCGACCTCCAGAACACCGACTGAGCGAGTACGCAGTGCGCATCGACATCATCAGCATCTTCCCCGACTACTTCGCCCCGCTCGAGCTCTCGCTGATCGGTAAGGCGCGCGAGGCGGGGCTCTTGGACGTGTCCGTGCACGACCTCCGGGACTGGACGCACGACCGGCACAACACCGTCGACGACACCCCGTACGGCGGCGGCCCCGGCATGGTGATGAAGCCCGAGCCGTGGGGCGAGGCCCTCGACGAGGTCGTGGCGGAGCGGCCCGCGCGGCTGATCCTGCCGACCCCGAGCGGACGCCCCTTCACCCAGGCCGACGCCGAGCGGCTGGCGGGCGAGGAGCACCTGGTGTTCGGCTGCGGCCGCTACGAGGGCATCGACTCACGGGTGGCGGTGGACGCCGCCCAGCGCATGTCGGTCGAGGAAGTCAGCATCGGTGACTACGTCCTCAACGGGGGCGAGTCCGCGACGCTGGTGATGGTGGAGGCGATCACCCGCCTGCTGCCGGGCGTGCTCGGCAACCGGGAGTCGCACCTCCAGGACTCCTTCGCCTCGGGTGGTATGGAACACCTGGTCGAGGGGCCGGTGTACACCAAGCCCGGCACCTGGCGGGGCCAGGAGGTCCCACCGGTACTGCTGTCCGGCAACCACGGCGCCGTCGACCGCTGGCGCCGGGACCACGCGCTGCGCAAGACCGCCCGCAACCGCCCCGACCTGGTGGCGGCAACTCCGGAGGAGAGTCTGGACCGGCGCGACCGCGAGGTCCTCGCCGAAGAGCCGGCCACCAGCGCTCTTGACCAGGCGGTTCGGGGCGGCGGCGATCATGTGGCAAACTAGGTGAGTTCCCCCCTGGTGATCCCAAGGCATCCGCATGCCGGCAGCACGATGTCGGCCTCTGTGTCGGTCACCGGGTGGTTCGACCAATCAGACCCAACAGGGCCTCGCCCGCGCACCCCCTCCCGGGAACAGCCCGGGGGCAGGACGCGGCGCGCTATTGATGAGGATTCGCGAGATGCACACCGCCATTCAAGAGCTGGAAAAGGCTCAGCTTCGTACCGACGTTCCGGAGTTCCGTCCGGGTGACACGCTCAACGTTCACGTCATCGTGACGGAGGGCACCCGCACCCGTACCCAGGTCTTCAAGGGTGTTGTCATCCGCCGCCAGGGTTCGGGCAACCGCGAGACCTTCACCGTCCGCAAGGTGAGCTACGGCGTGGGCGTGGAGCGCACGTTCCCCATCCACACCCCGGCCATCGAGAAGTACGAGGTCGCTGCCCGCGGTCGCGTGCGTCGCGCCAAGCTGTACTACCTGCGCGAGCTGCGCGGCAAGGCCGCCCGTATCCGCGAGCGCCGCGAGCCCACCAAGAAGTAGGTCTTGCCTGATCCGGCCGGAACCGTGTCCCCTGGTAGGGCGGCAGGATAGGCTTTCGGCCGATGAGCAAAGACGAGAGGGACCCCGGCGCGGACGGGTCCCAGGACGAGGATTCCGCCCGGCCCGGCCCGGAGGAGCAGAGCTCCGCCACTGGCTCCCAGACGCATGAGCGCCTGGGAGCCAGTGGCGTATCCGATGCCGGGGGCCAGGAGTCGGAGGAGAGGGCGGACGAGGACATGGGCAAGTCCCAGAGCAGTGCCAAGAAGAAGGGGTCGTTCTGGAAAGAGCTGCCCATTCTGATCGCGATCGCCCTGGTCCTGGCGTTCGTCATCAGAACCTGGGTGATGCAGGCGTTCTTCATCCCTTCGACGTCGATGGAGAACACGCTGCTCGTCGGCGACCGCGTCCTGGTGAACAAGGTGGTCTACCAGGTCCGCGACATCGAGCGCGGTGAGGTCATCGTCTTCAACGGCGACGGGTCGTGGGACGACCCGAACACCGTGGACATCCCCGAGCCCACCAACCCCATCAGCCGCGGTTTCACCTGGGTGCAGCAGCAGCTGGGTGCTGCACCCACGGGCAAGGAGTACATCAAGCGGGTCGTCGGCCTGCCGGGTGACACCGTGGAGTGCTGTGACGAGCAGAACCGCGTCCTGGTCAACGGGGTCCCGCTCGACGAGGACGCCTACCTCTACCCGGGCAGCACGGAGAGCCACACCGAGTTCGGGCCGATCGAACTGGCCGACGACGAGCTGTGGCTCATGGGCGACCACCGGGCCATCTCCTACGACTCCCGGATGAACCAGAACAACCCGGGGGGCGGGGCGGTGCCCGTCGACCACGTCGTGGGCCGGGCCTTCGTGATCATCTGGCCGTTCAGCCAGGCCGGATCCCTGAGCGTTCCCCCCGCGTACGAGGAATTGAACGACGCCTTGGAGTGACGAATCTTCGCAGGTGAGAGCGGTTCCCCTGAGGCTGGCAGCGGATTCGGCAAAGGAATTCTGCTCGAGGGGGCACAAAAGTCCGTTCCGTGACGCATGATGGATCTCGGATCGTATCGGCGTTCTCCGAACGCGTGGCACGCGTCCCGGACGGGAACAACCCGGTTGGCCGCGGTGTCCACGTGGAGGAGAACCGGCACACCACGACCGGAGAGTGCTGACGAAAGCGAGCGCGCACATGAGTTCTGAGGACCTGGAGAAGTACGAGGCCGAGATGGAGCTCCAGCTCTATCGCGAGTACCGCGACGTGGTCGGCCTGTTCGGCTACGTGGTGGAGACCGAGCGCCGTTTCTACCTCACCAACCACGTGGACCTGCAGCCCCGCTCGACGGAGAACGGGGAGATGTACTTCGAGGTCGTGATGGAGGACGCGTGGGTCTGGGACATGTACCGTCCCGCCCGGTTCGTGCGCAACGTGCGCGTGGTGACGTTCAAGGACGTGAACGTCGAGGAGATCACCAAGTCCGACCTCGAGCTGCCCCCGACCGACGGTGGAGCCGCCCCCGAGTAGTGAGCTGGCACGGCCCGCGCTGAGACCCTTCCTGCGGGCCGGGTTATCCACAGGAAAAACTGACCCCTGGTGCGCCGGGCACTGATCACCGACCGTGGTTACGGGAGGTGGTCGCCGGTGGAGCGGTGGGCCGAATACCGAAGGAAACTGGGACGCCGCGGCGAGGAGCTCGCCGTGGTCTACCTCGAACGCGCCGGAATGCGGGTGGTGGCCCGCAACTGGCGGGCCCCGGGCGGTTCCGGGGAGATCGACATCGTGGCCAGGGACGGGCCGGTCCTGGTCGTCGCCGAGGTCAAGACCCGCAGTACTCTGCGGCACGGCCACCCGGTGGAGGCCATCACCGCGCGCAAGCGGTACCGGCTGCGCGTGCTGGCCCGGAGCTGGGCCGTGCTGCACCGCCACCCACCGCGCCCCCTGCGGGTCGACGGGGTCTGTGTGCTGATCACGGGCGGCCGGGTGTTCGTCTCCCACGAACGGGGGATGGCCTGATGTCGCTCTCCCGAACCCACTGCGTCACCCTGCTGGGTGTGCAGGGGCACATCGTCGAGGTGGAGGTGCACCTCGGCGGCGGTGACCCCGGCACCACTGTTGTGGGACTGCCCGACACCGCCCTGCGCGAGGCCCGGGACCGGATCCGCGCGGCCGTGGCCAACAGCTCGGAGAGCTGGCCCAGCGGACAGATCACCGTGAGCCTGTCCCCGGCCAGCCTGCCCAAGTCCGGAAGCCTCTTCGACCTGGCCATCGCCGGAGCGATCCTGGCCGCCGCCGGCGAGGTGCCGGCCGACCGCCTGGCCGACACCGTACTCATCGCCGAACTCGGCCTGGACGGCCGGACCCGTCCGGTGCGCGGGCTGCTGCCCGCGGTGGTCTCCGCCGCGGAGCAGGGGTTCAAACGGTTCGTGGTGGCCACCGGCAACGCGGCCGAGGCACGCCTGGTCCCAGACATCGAGGTGACGGCCGTGGCCGACCTCGCCGAGCTGTGCGGCTGGCTGCGCGGGGACAGTGAGCCCGAGCAGCCGCCGGACGACGGGGTCCCGGCGGCCGAACCCGTCCATCAGGGTCCCGATCTGGCCGATGTGCTGGGGCAGCCGGTGGCCCGGCGGGCCGTGGAGATCGCGGCGGCCGGCGGCCACAACCTGCTGATGCTGGGCCCGCCCGGTACCGGCAAGAGCCTCCTGGCCGAGCGCCTGCCCACGGTCCTGCCGAGGCTGCACCCGTCCGCGGCACTGGAGGCCACCGCGATCCACTCCGTGGCGGGGCTGCTCCCAGCGGGATCCCCGCTGGTCACCGTGCCGCCCTTCGCCGCACCGCACCACACCGCCAGCCGGGCCTCGATCATCGGCGGCGGACACGGCAACCCGCAACCGGGCTGGGTCTCCAAGGCCCACCACGGCATCCTGTTCGTGGACGAGGCCCCGCAGTTCGGCCGCGGGGTGCTGGACGCGCTCCGCGAACCACTGGAGCGCGGGGAGGTGGTGATCGCCCGCGCCTCCTCCACGGTGGCCTTCCCAGCCCGTTTCCAACTGGTGCTGGCCGCCAACCCCTGCCCCTGCGCCAAACCGGGCAACCTCTGCACTTGCCCATCGGGTGAGCGGCGCCGCTACTTCTCCCGGCTGTCCGGGCCGCTCCTGGACCGGATCGACCTCAAAGTCGAACTGCAACCGGTGGCCCGGGCCGAACTGCTCGCCGACCGCGCCTTCGCCGAGTCCTCCGAGACCGTGGCGGCCCGCGTGTCCCGGGCGCGGGACCGTTCGCGGAAACGCTTGGCCGACACCCCGTGGAGCACCAACGCGGCCATCCCCGGTGCGCGCCTGCGCCGGGACTTTCCGGTGGAGCCAGCCGCCCTGCGGGTGCTCGGCAGGGCGATGGACTGCGGCGAGATCAGCGCACGGGGCGTCGACCGGGCGCTCCGGGTGGCCTGGACCCTCGCCGACCTGGCCGACCGGGACCGTCCGGGTGAGGAGGACACCGCCTATGCCTACGCCCTGTGGTCGGGCAGGGCGTGGTGAGCGCCGGACGGCGCGTGAACACCGGCTTTTGGAAAGCGGGATCGGATGTGGGAAGGGGACGGTGTGACCGGGGACGAGGCGGAGGTCCGGGCGCGGGCCTGTCTGACGGCGGTGGCCCCGCCGAGCGACCCTTGGCTGGGGTCGGTGCTGGCCGAACACGGCGCGGCCCGGGTGTGGGCGGGGCTGCGGGCCGGGGAGCCGCCACCGGAGACCGGGGACGGACCAGCCGGGCAAGCGGACCGGCGCGTCCTTCGAAGGTGGCGGAGCTGGTCGGGCCAGGCCCGGGAGGTGGACGCGGACGGGCTGCTGTCGGCGTCAGCGGAGGCCGGTGTGCGGTTCGTCGCCCCCGGCGATCCGGAGTGGCCGGGACGGCTCGACGAACTGCCGGGCGGACGGCTCTGTTACGGGCTCTGGGTCAAGGGCTGGGGCGACCTGCGCAACCTGTGCCTGCGCTCGGTCGCGGTGGTGGGCTCGCGGTCACCCAGCTCCTACGGGAACCACGTGGCGTCGGAGCTCTCCTACGACTTGGCCGAGCGGTCCTTCACGGTGGTCTCCGGTGGTGCCTACGGGATCGACGGCGCGGCGCACCGGGCGGCCCACACGGCGGGGCACACCGTCGCGGTGCTCGCCTGCGGCCTGGACGTGGACTACCCGCGGGGGCACGCCGGACTGTTCGCGGACGTGGCGATGACCGGTGCCCTGGTCAGTGAACGGCCGTTGGGACGCACCCCGCAGGCCCACGACTTCCTGGTGCGCAACCGGCTGATCGCCGCCCTCACCCCGGGAACCGTCGTGGTGGAGGCCGCCCGGCGAAGCGGGGCACTGAACACCGCCACGCACGCCAACGACCTGAACCGGGTGCTGATGGCCGTGCCCGGCCCGGTGACCTCGGCGCTGTCCGTCGGCTGTCACCGCCTGCTCATGGAGGGGCGGGCCAGCTGCGTCACCCGGGCGGACGACGTGGTGGAGCAGATCGTCCCGCTGGGTGAGGCCGAGCCCGAGGAGTCGGGTCCGCTTCCGGTCCCGGCCGACCTGGACCCGGAGACCGCGCGGGTGCTCGGGGCCGTCAACCGCCAAGGGGTGGGGACCGCCACCGCGGCCCTTTACAGCGGCGGTGACATGGAGGGCACGATCCGCGCCCTGGGTATGCTGGCCGCCGCGGGGTTGGTGGAACGCTGCCCCGCGGGTTGGCGCCTGCCCGACCGGAGGACCCGGCGCAGGCCCGGCTGAGTCCTTGCTGGTCGGGGACAGCGAAACCCGCGTCGCCGAAGGGGCCGAGGTCATCGGCCGCACGCTGCGCACCCGTGCCCGGACCAAACCCGTCTACGTGCCCGTGGGCCACCGCGTGGACCTGGAGGGCGACGCTGACCTCATCCTGCGGATGTCGCCCAAGTACCGGATCCCCGAGCCCATGAGGTGCCCCGAGGTTTCCGGACAGGGACCCAATACAATGGTCTCGTAAGGAAACGAGGGGAAACGTGGGCAGGACAAGCAAGTACTCACCGGAGTTCCGCGAGGAAGCGGTACGCTTGGTGATCG